>NZ_DOPT01000059.1:39442-217087 GCF_003512625.1 Herpetosiphon sp.
CCAGTGCCAACCAGCACGCCAGTGCCAGGTGGTAGCTTGCAAAATGGTGGCTTCGAAAGCAGCGCTAGCTGGGTTCAATCACCAAGCAATATCATCTCAACCACTCGCCCACGCAGCGGCTCGTATAGCGCCTTCTTGGGTGGCTACAACAGCGGCACCGATAACATCTATCAAAGCGTGACGGTTCCATCAAATGGTGTGTTGCGCTACTACTGGTACATGAGCACCCAAGAAAGTGGCAGCACTGTCTACGACCGCTTGTATGTTCGCCTCTACAACAGCAGCGGCAGCTTGATCACCACCTTGCGCACCTGGAGCAACGCGAGCACCAAGAACACTTGGACGCTTGACACGATTAGCCTCTCAGCCTACGCTGGCCAAACCGTGCGTGTCCAATTCGTTGGCACTACCGATAGCAGCTTGACCACCTCGTTCTTCGTGGACGATGTAACTCTGCAATAAGCCAACGCCTGACCAATAATCCATCGCAAGCCCTAGTCTACCTCGGTAGATTGGGGCTTTTTTTATGCTCAACTCTTTGTTATGCTTAGGCTGATGAGCTTAGGCTTG
This sequence comes from Herpetosiphon sp., assembly GCF_003512625.1. Taxonomy (NCBI): domain Bacteria; kingdom Bacillati; phylum Chloroflexota; class Chloroflexia; order Herpetosiphonales; family Herpetosiphonaceae; genus Herpetosiphon; species Herpetosiphon sp. The sequence continues at coordinate 40,013 of NZ_DOPT01000059.1, forward strand.
TTGGTCGCGTAGCAGCCAAGCAATTGCCACTCTGGCTTATCACTTTGGAACAGCAGGTTCGATTCCTGACCCGTTACACGCTTATCCACTATTGTACCCGCAAAAGGCTCTGCAAAGCTACGGGCTTTCCGCCGATTGTGGTATGTGGGGCGGCGTGTAACATCATTTTTGAGAGGTAGATCGTATGGGTGATGATGTTTTGGGTTTAATCATTCTGCTATTAATTATTATCACGATCACTGCAATCCGTTTCTTTCCAGCTAGCATAATTTATGAGCATGAACGTGGCTTGCTTTATAAACATGGCAAGTTTCAACGGGTGCTTGAGCCTGGCAAATACCGCTTTCTACGTAATGCTTATCAGATCTCCAAGATCGATGTGCGGCCAAGTTCACTTAGTTTGAGCGGCCAAGAAATGTTCAGCGCCGATTTGATCAGTGTTAAGCTCAATTTGCTGGCTAATTTCCAAATCGACCAGCCTGATCGTTGGACGCATAGCCATATCAGTGCCCAAACAGTTGTTTATAATGAGTTACAGGTGGCCTTGCGCGAGGTGATCGCTGGCTATACCCTCGATCAACTCTTGGCTGATCGCAGCATGATTGCTCCGCAAATTTTGGCGCTGGTACAACCCAAGGCCAACGAACTGGGCGCAAGCATTCAAACAATTCAAATCAAAGATTTTAGTTTGCCTGCCGAGTTGAAACGGGCTGCCTTGCAACAAGCCAAAGTCCAACGCGAAACTGCCGCTGCACTTGAACAAGCGCGTGGTGAGCAAGCAGTTCTACGCAGTTTAGCCAATGCTGCTCGCATGCTTGAGCGCAACCCAGCCTTGATGAATTTGCGGGTATTGCAAGCACTTGATAGCAACAAGAGCAATACAATCGTGCTGCATGTGCATCAATCAAACAATGATCAAACAATTGATAGCGAATTTACTCAGCCTGAAGTTTAGGAACATCTATGCGTGGTTTGACCCTCGGCAAATTTGCCCCCTTGCACAAAGGCCATCAACTGATGATTGAAACAGCGCTCAGCGAAGTGGCTGAGTTGCAAATTATCATTTACGATAGCCCCGAGCAAACCAGCGTGCCATTGCCAGTTCGAAGCGCTTGGCTGCGTGAGCTTTACCCCCAAGCCCAAGTGATTGAGGCGTGGGATGGGCCAAGCGTAATTGGCAATACCCGCGAGATTCAGCAACTCCACGAAGATTATGTAATCCAGCAGCTTGGCATTAGCAATATCAGCCATTTTTATTCGAGCGAATTTTATGGTGAGCATATGAGCCAAGCGCTGGGCGCAATCAATCGCCAAGTTGATCCACCGCGCAACCAAGTGCCGATCTCGGCCACCCAAATTCGCAGCGATCCCTATCGCTATCGTGAGTTTTTACATCCCCGAGTTTACCGCGATTTGATTATGAAAATCGTGCTGCTTGGTGCGCCCTCAACTGGCAAAACCACCCTCACCGCCACGCTGGCCGAAACATTTAACACCCAATGGATGCCCGAATATGGCCGTGAATATTGGGAGCAACATCAGAGCAATCGGCGGCTCACGCCCCAGCAATTGGTCGAAATTGCCGAGGGCCATCGTGAGCGCGAAGAACAGCGCCTGCTGGAAAGCAACCGTTATCTTTTTGTGGATACCAATGCCTTAACCACCTACCATTTTGCGCTGAGCTATCATGGCAGGGCGGAGCCACGTTTGGCCCAACTGGCCGACCAAGCCCAACAGCGCTACGATTTGGTATTGGTTTGCGATAGCGATATTCCCTACGACGATACATGGGATCGCTCGGGCGAAGTTCAGCGCACGATCTTTCAAAAACAACTTTTCGCCCAATTGCAGCAACGTCGCCAACCCTATTATTTAATTAGCGGCCCGCTTGAGCAGCGCATCGCCCAAGTGCAAAGCTTATTACAACGCCATCAGCTTTATCACAATCTGCTTGCCAACCCAGCCTGAGGTGTTTTATGGATCTTGCGAGTTTCTTCGATATTAATACGATTGCCTTTACGCTCTTTGGCTACCCCATGAGCTATCTCGAATTAGCTGGTACGATCTTCAATTTGTGGTCGGTGTGGCTGGTTGGGCGTGGGCGCATCAGCAATTGGCCAATTGGCTTAATCGGCGTAGTGCTCTTCTTCGTGTTGTTCTACCAAATTCAACTCTATGCCGACACGTTTGAGCAAGTTTACTACTTTTTTACTGGCATTTACGGCTGGTGGCATTGGTCGAAGCCGAAAGAGCAAGCCGCCAAACCGCGTTACAGTTCGCGCAACTATAATCTGCTGGCCTTGGGTATTACTGTGGTTGGCACGCTGATTTTAGCGTTTATTATTGGCAATCTTGATCAATGGCTGCCTGCCTATTTTCCTGCACCCGCAACCTATGTTTTGATCGATTCGTTGACCACCGTGATGAGCTTTACGGCGACGATTTTGATGGCCCAACGCCGAATCGAATGTTGGTATTATTGGATTACGGTCGATGTGATTGCGATTTGGCTGTATAGCGTTAAGGGCACACTCTTGGTCGCGCTGCTATATGCAATCTTTTTGGTATTGGCTAGCAATGGTTGGCGTTTATGGCGCAAAGCCAGTTAAACAAAAAAACACCCTAGGGTGCTTTGTTTAAGTGTGGCGACTCCGGGGCGAGTCGAACGCCCGACCTTTTCCTCCGCAGGGAAACGCTCTATCCACTGAGCTACGGAGTCGCATTTTGAAATACAGCCTGCATTAAATAAAAAAAGCACTTTCGAGTGCTGCCATGTTGGTGGCGGGAAGGGTGGGATTCGAACCCACGAAGGTTTTTACACCTTGCCGCATTTCGAGGGCGGTACATTCAACCGGACTCTGCCACCTTCCCTAGTGGGGTTTTGATTGTAAAGAAGTGGCGACTCCGGGGCGAGTCGAACGCCCGACCTTTTCCTCCGCAGGGAAACGCTCTATCCACTGAGCTACGGAGTCGCGTTGAGTTTGCGTTGCGTTTCAGCAACGTTTGAAAGTATAGCACAGCTCTTTTGATTTTGCAAATTTAGCCATCCAGCGGCACAAATCACTGTTGTAACGCTGGTGTAACAAGGCTTGGCGATACTACTTGCGAGCGAAGATTTTCAGTTCACTAAGGAGTCTGAGCTATGTATCACGTTCCCAACAACCCCAACATTCAATCATCATTCGCAAGCATTTTTGATGCATGTATTCAACGTGGGCCTGGGCTGGGTGTTTCGATTGGTGCAATCTATGGCTATTATTTCACCGCAATCTATGGTCTGCTTGTGGCTGGGATTATTGGTGGCATCGTTGGAGTTGTTGGGAGCATGATCTTAGCAATCGTGATTTATTGTTGGCAGCAATTGTTTCAGACCCACAATCTAGGCTTATACCATCTGTATTGGTTTGCCCCCTTGAGTATTGTTTCAATCTATAGCTTGGTCGGCTATAGCCTACTTTCTCAGCAAGCTAACTTGAGTGAATATTTCTATCAACTTTTGGCAAACGTAACTGTATCCAATCAATTGAGTCGGTTTGTAACATGGCCTAGTTTGATCATTATCGTCACGCTGGTGATCGGGCTACCAATCATCCTTGAAAAAAGTCAAACTCCATAAGCTATGGCTTGTAAAAGCACTGTAACATGGCCGCGAGATACTTCCGTTTAAGCGAAACATCGGCTTTAATCGGGAGTATCTCAGATGAATCGTCAACAGAGTGATGTTCCTAAACCCAGCCTTGATCAATTGATCGATGATTGTTTTGGCTATGGCATCCGCTTAGGCACGATTATTGGCGGTATCTATGGGTTTGGGCTTGGTGTAGGATTTGATATTTTTGTTGGTTTGGTGGCAGCAATCATTGGCCTCATTTATGGTTTCTTCATGGGGTTAATTGGCAGCCCAATTGTGGCAATAATCATCTACAATTGGCGTAAATGGTTTGCGGCAAATTTTATCGGCAATCTCGGCTTATGGCTGATAACGCCAATCATATTAAGTAGTTTACACTGCCTCAGTTGGTATCCATTTTTCGCGGCTAACTACTCGCTGAGCGAATATATTGGCTTGTTTTTCGGTCGCGAAACCCAGCTGTTTTACTTCTATATTTTTATTCGCTACCCTAATTGGCTGATGAGTTTATTGATGCTATTATTCTTACCATTATTTTTAGATCAACTCGACTCGATCGAATAGGAGAGGGTATGCTTCAACCCACGCTTTCGGCTTACCCTAAGCCCAATTTAAGGTAAACTTACGCTGATTTTTTTATAATTGAGCGTTTAAGATGCAAGAGCCAAATTATCATGTGCCCAACAACCAGCCACGTAGTACATTTGGCATAAAACTGTTGTGCTTTTTCAATCTCGCCAGTGTTGGGCTATTTGGCTATGCGATTATTGTGATGCTTAACTGTAGCCGCAGCGAATGCAATGTTTTTAGTTTTATGGGGTTATTCATCCCCAGCTTGCTTAGCTCAATGATCCTCTTGTTGATTGGAATTTATCGGTTTAATCAAACCCCGAAACGACTGCGCTGGATCACGCTTGGCTTACCACTGTTGCCAATGCTTGGGATTTATATTGCACCATTTTTGGGATAAATGCAGTTAATTATTGAAATTAAAAAGGATATTTATGGCCCAACCTGACTATCATGTGCCAAACAACCCCAAAAAGCCCAAATTTGAATGGAGATTTTCGGTTATTCTCAATATACTGAATACCAGTTTCTCTATCATGCTGGTAGTGTTGATTTTTGGTGGAGCCTGTGGAGTTGATCGCGAAGCAATCTGTCGTGGTATTTCATGGATGGCGCTCTCGGGGAGCAGTTGGTTGGCGGCGCTCTTATTGTTGTATAGCTTAATGAACTTTACCCGCACTTTAGCATTTATGCGCTGGTTTACCATCGGGCTACCGCTCATACCAATCCTTTTTGTGGCTTTTGTATATCTGCGAGCCTTATTCTCATAGCAAAAAGCGCTGCACTCAATAATTGAGTGCAGCACTCTTGAAGTATCTACCAGCTACCACCGGAATCGCCGGAGCTGCTATCGCCGCCCCAATCGCCGCCGGAATCGCCGGAACCGCCGCTGAACATGCCGCCCCAGCCGCCACCAGAATCACCGGAGTCGCTGCTAGAGCTATTGGAGCTACCGCCGCCGCTCCAGCCGCCACCGCCACCACTGCCCCAACCGCCACCATGGTGATGATTACCGCCACTATTCATCATAGAGCCGATAAACATCCCCGTCAGCAAATCGCCAAAATCGTTATCGCGATCGCGGCGCTGGCCCGAATATTGGCCACTTGGATATTGGCCGCCATACTGTTGGGGATGGCTTTGTTGGTAGGTTTGGGCAGCACCTTGAATAATTTGGGCTGCTTGATGGGCATAACCATTGGCTTCACGGGCACTTGCCGCAATCTTTTTAAGTTCCTCAGCATTGGCATTGGGGTTATATTGCCGCAGCGTTTGTTGGGCTTGGGTCAGCAAACTGCGCCCATTCGAGTTAGCTGGCAGCACATGACCATATTGGTTATACCACTGATTGGCATTGTTGAGTGATTGTTGGGCAACTTGAAACGCCTCTGAAGCTTCGCGCCGCAAGACTTCCAGCGATTGGAAGGTTTCGTACATGGCGCTATACAACGGAGCTGCTTGGCTAATAACCGTGTTATAGCCAGCAATTGCCGCATCCAACGCTCCAGCGCGGGCTTCTTCTTCATTGCGATCGGCAGAAAGCAACGAGGTATCGGCTTCGCTCAGCGTGCGACCCAAGCTATCGATTTTTTTACGATGCTCAGGCGTGGCCTCAACTGGGTGCAATTGAGCAAAATTTTGCAACTTGCCTAGCTCAGCTTGGGCTGCTTTGGCCAAATCTTTGGCTTGAGCACGCTTGGCGTTCATTGTTTCAACTTCAGAACGAGCGCCAGCCAAAGCTTGGTCGGCATATTGGCGAGCTTGAGTAACCTGTTGCAAGACGCTGATCCAATTGGGTTTTTCACGCGCCAATTGGCTTTCAACGTTTTGAATCAAGGCTTCGGCTTGATTCAAGGCTTTTTCGGGCACTTTGCCAACATCGGCATCGTTGTTACGCACATAGCCCCAACCAAGCTTAATATCGCGCTTGGCATCTTCAATTTGATGGGTTGCGCTTTTTTGGGCTTCGCGTAAATCGGCCAAGCGCTGGCTAATCGCGCTCAACAAGGTATCTGCATAGACCAAGCGACCTTCGGCAGTTTCCAAATCTTCCAAACCACCAGCCCAATCATCTTGATCGGGGGCAATTTTGGCTTGGGCAGTTTGCCAAAGTTGGTGGGCTTGAGCCACAGCTGAAGCTGCCTCGCTGCCATTGCCGCGAATATCACTCCACGATTCGGGAGCATATTGATTGACTTCGCTAAACTCGTTGCGGCTAGCTTCGAGGCGATTGTTCAATTCCAAGCCACGGGCATTAACCGCTTCGAGGCGTTGGTTGAACGATTGCTGAGTGTTAGCGAAATCTGGGCCAAGTTTATAGGCGCGTTGGGCAATTCGCTCAGCCTCATCGACCAAATCACTGGCATCAGTTTCGTTAATTTGAACCGCAGCATTTTGCAAAACTTGCTGACCTTCGGCAACCAACTGTTTCACGCCACTAGCGCGTTTGCCGCTTAACCCAGCCAAACTGTCTTCGGCGGCATTGAGTTGGGCTTCGGCGCTTTTTAGCCGATCAAGCAATGGCTGAAGTTTGATCAATTGTTCCGACGCTGCACTTGCAGATTGCCGCGCATCGTTAGCATGTTGTGATGCTAAGGCTGCGGCGGCCTGCGCCACTTGTTGTTGAATTGTGGCAACTTGGGCTTGCGCCTGTTGTCCACCGATTCGTTGCAACAAGTCGGCAGCGTCGGTTACCATTTTTTTGCGCGGTCAACCTCGCCTGGCGCTTGAGCATTGATCGTATCAAGCTCCTTGCGCAAAGCATCCATTGCTTGCAATTCGCTGGTAATTTGGCGTACTTGGTTGGTAATGCCATCGTAGCCACCAGCCGCGCCCTCTAAATCGGTCACCGATGGACTTGGCAAATCGCCGATTCGATCGTTAATATCGTCAAACTGCACTTTGAGCTGGGTAAAGCTACTTTCAACCGCCCGATGCCGTCGTTCTAATTCGTTGGCTTGGGTTGATGGATAGCTAATTTTATCGAAACGCTGTTTTTCAGCAGCATCGCGCATTGCCTGACCAAGGTCGGCAATTCCAACCCCAGCATTGCGTTTGGCTTGGTCAAAGCGAGCACGAGTATTGGCTTGTGCACCTAAATCGGCGGCTTGGTTAGAACGGCGCTTGAGCAGGCCAGGCACCACAAAAAAGCCAATCGCGACTAAGGCGATAATCACAATCACCCAAACTAAGCTTGAGCCAAGCCCGCTGCTGCTACTGCTGCTTTGTGAGCTGCTCGAAGCGGCTCCAGCTGGATCATTAATCACTCGCGCAGTTGCAGTCATGGCATCAACCAAACCACGAGTGGGGTCGTTGACCTTTAGTCCAGCATTCAGTTGATTATTACGAATCGAATCCGATTGATTGCCAGTGGTCAAAGCTTGATTGTAGTCGATACCTGGCAAAATCGAGCTATAGCGTGGGTCGAATGAAACATAATAGATCAAGACATTGCTTGGGCGATCGCCAGCTTTTGAGCTATTGCCAATCCCAAGCGATTTCAGGCGGCTATCCAAATAGGCAGTTTCAGTTTGACCATTGGTGCTATCAGTGAGTACCACCACCACCAACGCGCCTTTATCGGTTAATTGACGAGCCGCCGTATTGATCCGACTTTCATCAACATCAACCCCATTATTATCGATCACCACCCGCGCATCTTGGGCAAAACTAGGCGCAGCAAACAGCATTAAACTGAGCACCCAGAGCATAAGTATGCCCCAGCGACGTTGTTTCATAGCCAACCTCCAACAAGAAAGAACCGAGCTTGGATTAGCGAGCGAGACAGCCATAGCCTAATCCAAGCCATGGCTATAGCGGCTTAACCATAAGTACTACGCAAGTGCTTGCTCAAGGTCGCGCAATAAATCATTAATATCTTCGATTCCAACCGAAAGCCGCACTAAATTGGCGGGTACTTCAAGTTTCGAGCCAGCAACGCTCATATGGGTCATGCCAGCTGGCACTTCAATCAGCGATTCAATCCCGCCCAAGCTTTCAGCTAAGGTAAAGAGCTTGGTTTTGCTGACCATGGCGTTAGCAACTTCCGCCCCGCCCTTCAGCAAGATTGAGATCATCCCGCCAAAGCCGCGCATTTGCTCACGCGCCAAGTTGTGCTGAGGATGCGACGGCAAGCCTGGATAAATCACTTTTTCAACTGCTGGATGCTCGGTTAGGAATTGAGCAATTGCCAAAGCGTTGCGTTCGTGCTCGCGCATGCGAATGCTCAGAGTTTTGACTCCGCGCAAGACCAACCAGCAATCGAATGGGCCTGGTACAGCGCCAGCGGCATTTTGCAAGAACTTCAATTTTTCATACAGCTCATCGTTCGAGGTCATAATCGCCCCGCCAACCACATCGCTATGGCCGCCGATATATTTGGTTGTGCTGTGCAGCACCATATCCGCACCTAAGGTAATTGGGCGTTGGTTGTAGGGCGAAGCAAAGGTGTTATCAACAATCGTCCAAATGCCATGTTCACGGGCAACTTTGGTAATAGCAGCAATCGGCGCGAGCTTTAATAGCGGGTTGGTTGGGGTTTCCAGCCAAATCAAGCGAGTATTAGGCTTGATTGCCGCTCGAACCGCCTCAGGATCAGCCATATCGACAAAATCAAAGCTCAGGCCATGCTCAGTCATCACCCGTTGGAACAGCCGATAGGTGCCACCATAAACATCATCGCCACAAATCACATGATCGCCAGCCTTAAGCATAAGCATCAAGGTGGTTGAAGCCCCCAATCCCGAAGCAAACACCAAGGCATGTTTGGCCTCTTCCAGAGCGGCTAAACACGTTTGCAAGGCAGTGCGGGTTGGATTATCGGTACGTGAATATTCATAGCCAGTATGATCGCCAACTCCGCGTTGGGCATAGGTCGAAGTTTGATAAATTGGCACAATCACAGCGCCAGTTACTGATTCAGGGTCTTGCCCTGCATGAATCGCGCGGGTTGCAAAGCCATAATCCACAAGTGTGCTCCTTCGTATTGCAAAAAGGCGACATTGCCTCTATGCGATTATAGCACGCTGATTTTACAGAGTGAAGAAAATGCCTAAAACCACAAACGGCTCGCATAATGGAGCCGCTTGTGGGAGAGAAGAGAGAGGAGAAGGTTTGACTTTAGTATACATCAAGTACTATAAAACACCATCCCACATACTGGGGTTTTAGGGGTGATTTAGGGGGGATATTGAATGAAAGTTAATTTCCTTTAACCGTTGTATTGCATCCGCCGCCGTTGCCCCCTGCGAACATAACAAGTAAAGGCTTTGTAAACGGCACAAACTTGGTAAAATCGCCAACTCGGCTTCGGTCAATGGCCGAATTGATTGATAGCCAGCGATAATCGCCTGTTGTTGGGATGCCGTGCAGGGTTGCCAATTACGATACATGGTCAGGCCATGAACTGCCGTCCAGGCCAACTCAAGCACCAAGCAGCGCCAACCAACTTCTTCAAAATCCAGTACAGCTTGCAATTGATCGCCATTGAAAAGTAGATTGGCGGCTCGAATATCGTTATGGCAAACACCACTTGGCAGATGCTCTAGCCCTTGTTGGGCAAGTTGCGCCAATTCTTGTTGCAACGGCGCAGCATCCGCAGTATTGCCAAGCCATGCTGCCAAGCCCATACACACCTGTTCGAGCGGCAAAAGCACCTGTGGAAGTTGCCCAGCCTGTGGGTAAGCACTCAATATTCGCTGAAGCTTGGCAGTTTCTTCACCAATTCTCCATAACTGCTGGCTAGAATCAGGGTTAGGAGGTGTTCCATCAAGCCACCGTTGGAGATATACACATCGTTCGTTAATCTTAAGCACCCGTTGCTCAGCCGTGGTTGGGACGATCAACGGGACAGACATTTGTTGTACTGAAAGCCAGTGTTGAAGCTCAACACTTTGTTCGATTTGCCTATGGCGGTCACGATCAGCACTTATTTTGAAAATCCAACACTCCTGATCGTGCTTGAGCCAAATTATTGCATTGCCAGCACTAATGCTCCAACGCACAATTTGGATATCGTCGAGGCCATAGTGCTCGTGGAGCAGTGCGGACACCCACGCGCTGGCACTGGCCGCATCCCAGCCAAAACGTTGTTGTAAGGCTTGGGCTGCATCGCCAGTTTCCCACAAAAGATCGAGTTGTTGCATCATTTTAAACTCATGAAAGGATTGTTCAATGAAGAAATTTGGTTTAATTATTGGTGGTGTTATCGCCATCGCTGTGATTGGCGCAATTGCCTATACCTTATGGCTCACATCAGATGTAGAAGTATCTACGAGCACGCCAGTGGCTGCAACCTTGGTCTTGCCAACGACGGCTCCGACGACTGCGGCTGCTCCAGCCACTGCCACCACCGCCAGTGATAACACTGCTGCTGCTACTGCCACGACTGGCACCGAACCAACTACAGATGCTTCACAACCAGCCGCTGCTGGTGCAAAAATCTATCGCATTGATGCCAGTCAATCAAGTGCTAGCTACCAAGTGCGCGAAACCTTCTTGCAAGATAACAAAATCGTTGATGCAGTTGGCGTGACCAAAGCGATCGCTGGCGAGCTGTTGATCGATACTGCAACTCCAGCCAACTCACAAGTTGGCGAAATTGTGGTTGATATCAGCCAATTGCAATCAGATAGCGAACGCCGTGATAATGCGATTCGCCGCGAATGGCTCGAATCGTCGAAATATCCTAATGCTGTTTTCAAGAACGGGGTCATTAGCAATTTGCCCAGCGATCTCAAAGAAGGCGTTGAATTCAGTTTCCAAATCACTGGCGATATGACGATTCACGATACAACCAACCCATTGACCTTCGATGTCACTGCAACCTTGAATGGCGATACCTTGACCGGCAAGGCTACCACCAAATTCAATATGAGCAGCTTTAACGTTGATGCTCCTGACATCGGTGGCATGCTCAAGGCCGAAGATGAAGTTTTGTTGACCTTGGATTTGGTTGCTACCGCAGTCGCCCAATAACAACAATTGGCGAGGAAATGCAAAAACGCCCTGATCATTGCGATCAGGGCGTTTTTTTGAGGTTTAGACTAATTCGGCTTCAGGCTCGACACTGGGATTTTCCAACTCGGCAGCTTCACGCTCTGAACGTAACACCACTTCGTTATCCTCAAGCTCGATATGAATCTTATCGCCGTCTTTGAAGCGACCTTGTAGCAAGCCTTCAGCCAAGCCATCTTCGATCATATTGGTGATGACGCGGCGCAATGGACGAGCGCCGTAGGTTGGATCGTAACCACGTTTGGCCAACAGATCAAGGGTTTCATCAGTTACCAACAGATCAATTTGATGATCGACCAATTGCTTGCGCACGCGATTGACTTCCAAGCGGGCAATGTTGCGAATCTCGATATCGGTCAATGGATGGAAAATGATTGTTCCATCGATCCGGTTGAGAAACTCTGGTCGGAACATGCGCTTCAGTTCATCATCAACCTTCTTGCGGGTATCCTCAACATCGATCGTGTTGCGATTGCCACCGAAGCCAATCCGCGAACCACGCCGAATTTGTTCGGTGCCAACATTCGAAGTCATGATAATCACGGTATTGCGGAAATCGACGCGTCGGCCCTTGCCATCGGTCAAGTTGCCATCTTCCAACACTTGCAACAACAAGTTGAAGGTATCGGGGTGAGCTTTTTCGATTTCGTCGAACAGCACCACGCTATAGGGGCGACGGCGTACAGCGTCAGTCAATTGACCGCCCTCACCATAGCCAACATAACCTGGAGGCGAGCCAACCAAGCGCGAGGTATTGAAACGCTCTTGGAACTCCGACATATCGATTTTGATCAAGGCATCTTCTGAGCCAAACATAAACTCAGCCAAGGCCTTGGCCAGCAAGGTTTTACCAACCCCAGTTGGGCCCAAGAAAATGAACGAGCCAATTGGGCGCTTAGGATCTTTCAGGCCAGCGCGGGCACGCCGCACAGCCCGAGCAATCGTCGAAATTGGTTCCTCTTGGCCGATTACCCGCTCATGCAAATAGTCTTCCATCTTCATGAGTCGTTCGGTTTCTTCGCTGGCCAAGCGCATGACGGGAATCCCTGTCCACATTGCCACAACTTCGGCAATATCTTCTTGGGTTACATACGGCTTGCCTTTGCGTTGCTCCGAGCCACGGGTCTTTTCTTCTTCGTCTTCAAGATCGGTGATGCGCTGGAGCATACGCTCTTCGCGAACCCGTAGATCTTGCACGACTTCGAATTGGCCTTCTTCCAAGGCTGCATCTTTTTCTTTGCGAATCGCATCAAGCCCACGCAAGGCATCGCGTAAGGCCGATGGCGTGGCTGAGCGATACATGCGCACCCGCGAGGAGGCTTCGTCGATCAAGTCAATCGCTTTATCAGGCAAGAAACGATCGGGCACATAGCGAGCACTTAGCACGGCAGCGGCAGTAATCGCTTCGTCCTCAATTTGCAATTGATGGAAATCTTCGTAGCGAGTTTTGATGCCGCGCAAAATCTCGATCGTTTCTTCAATGGTTGGTTCATCGACCATCACTGGTTGAAAACGCCGTTCGAGTGCTGCATCTTTTTCGATATATTTGCGGAACTCATCAAGCGTCGTTGCGCCAATACATTGCAATTCGCCGCGTGAAAGGGCTGGTTTCAAAATATTGGCGGCATCGAGTGTGCCTTCGGCTCCACCAGCGCCAATAATCGTGTGGAATTCATCGATAAATAAAATACAACGGCTTTCTTTAATTTCGTCAACGACCCGTTTGAGGCGTTCCTCGAATTGGCCGCGATATTTGGTTCCAGCCACCAAAGCCCCCATATCAAGCGTTACCAAACGCTTGCCTTTGAGTGAATCTGGAACATCATCAGCGACAATTCGTTGCGCCAAACCCTCAGCGATCGCAGTTTTACCAACCCCAGGCTCGCCAATCAGGGCCGGATTATTTTTGGTGCGGCGTGACAAAATCTGAATCACGCGCTCAATTTCATCTTTGCGACCAACCACTGGATCAAGTCGGCCAGCTTCGGCCAACTCGGTCAAATCGGTTGAAAGCGCATCGAGATAGGGCGTTTTGCTTTGTTTGGCTTGGCGTTCGCCCCCAGCGCTTGGGCTAGGCGTGCTGCTGCCGCCAACCCCTTGACGCATCATGCGCATCACTTGGGTGCGAACCTGATCCAGCCCAACATTCATAATTTCGAGCACACCCGTTGCAACACCTTCGGCATTGCGCACCAAACCCAGCAAAATATGTTCGGTGCTGATATAGGTATGGTTGAGTTTGCGAGCTTCATCGATTGCATACTCAAAAACTTTTTTGGCGCGGGCGGTTAAATCAATCTCGGCAGTCGAGCGTGGACCATCGCCGTGGCCAACAATAAATTCAACAGCATTGCGGGCTTTTGTGATGGTCACACCAAGTTCAGCCAACACACGAGCGGCGACCCCTTCACCTTCCAAAATCAAGCCCAGCAATAAATGCTCGGTGCCGATGTAAGGATGATTAAACGCTCGCGCCTCTTCTTGGGCAAAGCTCATCACTTGCTTAGCGCGGCGGCTCATTTTGTCGTATGCACCCATATGTTTGCTCCAAAGCGAGGCAACCTTAGGATGAGTAAGATTGGGCCTCGGCGTGTTATCTATGACAAATAGTCGATGCTGCTGAGTGCCGATAGGCGGACATTGCTGGTCGGAAATGCTCTCGAAACTGGGGCAGCATCTCGGCTTCATTCTTTGGCAATGGGTGTGCCGCATCGGAAGCGTCGTGCATTAATTGTATCACTATCTTCAGATCAGTCATGCCCGTTTGAGTTAGCGTTTTGCTTGAAACGGACATGACCGTTGCAGCAGGGGAACCAGCAGGGTTTTCACAGACCCAGCACCTTCTCCGCTCCCATTCCGTTATTCTTCGTCTTCGGCTGCAGCGCTTGGTTCTTCGGTTGCTGTTTCAGCAGTTGCTTCAGCGGTTGCTTCAGCGCTGCCACTGCGGGTACTCAAGCCAATCCGCTTGCGCGTTGGGTCGATCCGAATAATGCGGGCTGAAACGCTATCGCCTTCATTAATCACATCGCGTGGGTGCTGAATCCGTTCATCACTCATTTCTGAGATGTGGATCAGACCTTCGATGCCATCTTCAAGCCGGACAAACGCGCCAAAGGCGGTCAATTGAGTAACAACCCCTGAAACGCTTTGGCCAATTTGGTAGCGGTCGGTAACGGTTGTCCAAGGCTCAGCTTGGGTGCGCTTGATACTCAGCGCGATGCGTTTTTTATCTTCATCGACGCTTAAAATATAGACGCTGACTGCATCGCCAACTTTCAGCACTTCCTCGGGATGTTTGACGCGGCTCCAAGAAAGCTCGGAAAGGTGAACCAAACCGTCTGCTCCGCCAATATCGACAAACGCGCCGAAATCGCACAAACTGGTTACGCGGCCAGTGCGAACTGCGCCTGGTTCCAGTTTTTCAAGCAGTTGATCCTTGCGCGAATCGCGAACCTCTTGGACGGCTTGGCGCTCGGATAGAATCAGCCGATTGCGCGAACGATTGATTTCGATAATTTTCAGTGGCAAGGTTTGGCCGACCAGTTTTGCCATATCCGATTGTTTTTGGACATCGGAGCCACGGCTGACGCTGCTGACCTGTGATGATGGCACAAAGCCACGCACCCCACTTAAATTAACCAACAGACCACCCTTGTTATAGTTGGTCACGGCGGCGTGAATCACATCGCCAGCCTCATGGTTGACTTGCAAGGCTCGCCAACTCTTTTCTTGGCGTGCTTTATCTATCGACAACACGATACGCCCTTCAGCGTCTTCGGTTTGAACGACTGTAACAAGCAAGACATCGCCAACCTTGAGTTCGGCGCGTTCTTCCGACGACAGACTGGTCATCTCGCGGCCTGGCACCACGCCTTCCGACTTGGAGCCAATATCGACCAACACCTCGTCGCGATCAACGCGAACAATCGTGCCATCGACCGAATCACCATACTTGAGATTGCGATAATCGTGGGCTGGATCACGGAGATACTCCTCCAGCAGGGCACGATCATCATCGCCAGAATAATCGGCCTGTGGGGTCGCGTTCAATCCTGTGCTGGGAAGCACATCAGATTGATCCATGCCCGGTTGTGTTTGCTCGTCCATAATGAGTCGTCCTTTTGCCAAAAGAGGATTCCCGAGGAAGGGCGGACAGCGTGAAACCGATATGAAAATTATACAGAAGCAGCATGCAAAAGGCAAGGTTTTTTTCGGGCCTTGGGCTTCGGTTGTTGGGGATCGGGGATCGGCAAGCGTACAAACAGCATAAAACGTTGACAATTTGATCCACAAAGGGCACGAAGGAAGAATGGCTATTGGCTTTTGGCTTTTGGCAGCATTGTAATTCCACGCCATGTTCCGATAGTCCAGAGCCTTCAGCCTGTAGCCATATTTCCTCCGTGTTAACTCATATTGTTGCCTTTTGATTTCATCCCTTATAGTTACCCTAACAACATAGTGGAGTTTTGGCATGGAAATGTGGCATTTTACCGCAAGGGTTATAGCAATTGAGCAGCTCGCCGATGAGAATTTATTGATTTTGGGATTGGCCGATAAGACTGATCAGCCAGCTGAATATCTAACGATCCAGCGTAGTTTTGATCAAGATGACTTCGAAGCCGAAGCTAGTGATTTGGATGGGTATTGTGTGTGCTTGCCCAACGGCGCAACTGATTATCGCTGTATCGAACGCTGGGAACTTGAATTAGGCCATCTGCACATTCATTTTAATCAACCAGCGCAAGCGGTTTTCCAACTTGCAGGCGTTGATCTGAGCTTAATCATTGATGATCAACAACATCAGCAACTCCAGCAAACATTAAACCAATTGTTGACTTGAAAGAGTATTGATAGTTTCATCTACGAAGGGTAAGGCTTATTGGCTATTTGTAATGGTTTATAGCATTAATAACCGCCAGTGTTCCCTCACCCCCTCTCCCGCACACGAGGCGAGGGGGAACCGCTCTAGGAGTGCACCCCTCGCCCGCCGCAGTGTGCGAGGGGCTGGGGGTGAGGGCATGAGGTCATGGTTGCCAACCGAATAACCATTACAGCTATTGGCTATTGCCATCATTACAATTCCACTATCATGTTCCGATAGCCCAGAGCCTTCATCCTATAGTTCTTCATCAAGTCGTTGGCTATTGCCTATTGCCTTTTGATTTCATCCTTCATCCTTCACACTTATTAATACTCTGCTAGTTTTTTTCTGGCCTAAATTGTGCGATGATACCAGTGTGCAATGTGGCACAGCGGAATCGGGCATACAGCTCATGCAATGGAGAATCTGGCTTGATTCGACCTGTTCGCTTGGTAGATAGTCTTGAGTTGCGGCGCACGCCGTACACCTATATGTTGTTGGGCAGCGAGCATGTGCTGGCGGGCAACCATCGACCGTTGGGCTTTGCGTTACGCTGTTTAATGCCTTTTGCCCAGGATCGCCATACCTTGGTTTATCATGAGCGTGGCCTGCGTGGCTATGTCCAAGGCTGGTATCGTTTAAATAGTGCTGATGCCGATTTGGTGTATCTGGCATCGCAACCGTTTCGGCGTGGCATGCGCCAACCAACCGACCCCGATGTTTGGTATCGTTTGTTAGAAGCATTTGTGGTGCGCATGGGTTCGCGCAATATCGAGCGTATCTTCGCACCGTTGGCCTCGAACTCACCACATTTAGAAGTTTTTCGCCAACTTGGCTTTCAAAGTTATGCGACGCGGCAGGTTTGGCGGACTTTAACTCCCGATGTTGCCGAAGGTAGCTCAATTATTGTGTTACGCCCACAACAGCGTCGCGACCCGCATGCAATCCAACGATTGTATGAGGCGATCACCCCAGCAACTGTTGTACGATATGAAGGACGAACATCACGATCGTGGCAATTGCCGGTCGTTGCCCGTCATGGGGTTCGTCAGCGCTCATGGGTGCTTGGGCGCGATGGCCGAGATGATATTTTACGGGCGGCCTTGCATGTGTGGCTTGGCCCACACGCCGCAGTTATGAGCCTTCTGATCGATCCTGCTGAGCAACGCTTAGCCTCGTCGGTTATTCGATTTGGAATGAGCCAATTGGCCAATGCCCATCAAGGTGTCGTCTATCTCCTTTTGCCAGAATATCATGGCGAGTTGCATCACAACTTGGAGGAAATCGGCTTTGAACATATTGGAGATCAACGCCTGACGGTCAAGGAACTCACAGTGCCACTACGCAATCCATTGTTGCGGCCTGTGATCGAAGGAACGCGAGAAAGCGTCGTCAATCCGTCGCTGTCATCGTCGGTTCAATCCGAACCGTGTATCTAACACACCCCGGCGTGTGTTTGAGAGGGATGCAACTATGTTAGATCGTCGCGAAATTACCCATAATATCGATCTGTTGCTGTCAACCTTGCCGCCACGTTTGGCCGAGCCGTTGGCAACCCATGAACAGAAAGATCAAGTTATAGAAATTGTCATGGATTTGGGGCGCTTGCCCGAGGCGCGTTTTCGCCACGACCAATCAAGTTTCCTTAGCGAAACTGAGGTCTCGCGCGAAGATCTCGATTATGTGACCGAGCGGATTGGTCAATTTGGTGAAGATAATCGCGCTGGGATTCAGCGCACGCTGCACCGCATTTCAGCCATTCGCAACCGCTCTGGGGTGGTGATCGGTCTGACCTGTCGGGTTGGCCGCGCCGTTTATGGCACAATCGAAATCGTGCGCGATTTGGTCGAGGCTGGTAAATCGATCTTGATTCTGGGCAAGCCTGGGACAGGTAAAACCACCATGCTGCGCGAAGTCGCCCGCGTCTTGGCCGACGACTTTCTCAAGCGGGTGGTGATCGTCGATACCTCGAACGAAATCGCTGGCGATGGCGATATTCCTCACCCAGGGATTGGTCGCGCTCGGCGAATGCAAGTAGCTCGGCCAGCCGAACAGCACAATGTGATGATCGAAGCGGTCGAAAACCACATGCCCCAAGTCATTGTGATCGATGAAATTGGGACGGAGTTGGAAGCTCAAGCTGCTCGCACCATCGCCGAACGTGGGGTGCAATTGGTTGGTACGGCTCACGGGAATACCTTGGAAAACCTGATGCTCAACCCAACTCTCTCCGATCTGATCGGCGGGATTCAGGCAGTAACCTTGGGCGATGAAGAAGCTCGACGGCGGGGAACCCAAAAAACCGTGCTCGAACGCAAAGCGCCGCCAACCTTCGATGTGTTGGTCGAAATTCAAAGCTGGGACGATGTAACGATTTATCAAGAAGTCGCTTCAGCCGTCGATTCGATTTTGCAGGGCAATGAGCCAACCGCCGAACAACGCACCAAGGACGAGCAAGGCGAAATTGTGGTGCACGAAGGCCGCCCAGAACGGCTTGATAGCGAAGCTAGCACCATGCTCACGCGGCGTGGCGGCTATCGCAGCCGTGAACGCGACCGTGATCGTGACCATGGCGAACGCGACTGGCGGCGTAAAAGCGAACGGCGTGAAGCCCAACGCGAAGAGCGCGAACGCTATAGCTTGGCACTGAATGGCAGCACTAGCCCAAAAACCGAAGAACCAAGCGTGCTGGTTAAAAAGCCTGGTAAAAATGCGCCAGCCAAGATTTTTGCCTTTGGGGTTAGCCGCAATCGCTTGGAAAAAGCCTTAGATCGTTTGGGCATTACTGCTAGTTTGGTGCGCGAAATGGAACAAGCCACGATGGTGATTACGCTGAAAAATTACTATCGTCAGCACCCAACTCGGCTGCGTGATGCCGAAGAACGTGGAATTCCAGTGTATGTGCTACGCTCGAATACCCAAACCCAAATGGAAGAATGCCTCGGCTCGGCCTTCGAAATCAGCATCAGTCCTAGCGACCCGCTGAGCGAGGCCATGGAAGAGGTTGAAGAAGCAATCAGTCAAGTCATGGATGGCTCAACCGAAAGTATCGAACTGAGTCCGCAAAGTTCCTATGTGCGTAGGTTGCAACATCAGATTGTTGAGCGGTACAATCTACAATCAGAAAGTACTGGCAAAGAACCACGTCGCCGCATTCGGATCTTTCGCTAAAATCGGCAACGTGGCCTCAACTTGTTGGACTGTAGGGGAACCATGAGCTTGTTCATTACCTTTGAAGGCCCAGAAGGTAGCGGGAAGAGCACCCAAGCCCGCTACCTCAAGGATTATCTACAACAGGCTGGCTATCCAGTCATCTTAACTCGTGAGCCAGGCGGAACGCCAATTAGCGATGCTGTGCGGCGGCTTGTGCTCGATGGTCAATGGACGGCGATGGAGCCGACAACTGAAACGCTTTTGTTTGCTGCCGCTCGAGCTCAGTTAGTTGGCGAGGTGATCTTGCCCTATCTGAAACTGGGCGGCATTGTTTTGTGCGATCGCTACGCCGATTCGACCTTTGCCCACCAAGGCTATGGCTTGGGCCGTAACTTAACCGAGCTACGCGAAATCACCCGCTTTGCAACGGGCGGCTTACAACCTGATCTGACCTTCTTTTTGGATTTGCCCGTTGAGCAAGGCTTGCAGCGCAAACGTAAACAGCGCGACGATTTTCGTGAATCAAGCCAATTAGCCTTGCCCTTGCCCCACCTGCCCCAACCAAGCCCCAGCCAAAACGAACATTGGAATCGGCTTGATGCCCGCGAAATTGCCTACCATGAACGAGTGCGCAGTGGCTACCTTGAGATGATCGCCGCTGATCCACAACGTTGGCAGGTGTTTGATGCAGGAATTGAGCGCGAAAGCCTCACCGAGCAACTGCTTTTGGCAGTCCAGCCACATCTCACCACGATTAAAACCTTGAGCTAAAACCCGCCGTATAAGCTGCATCTCAGTCGAGCATCAGGCTGAGATGCGCTTAGGCGTTGGTTTGATATGGTACAATATCCCAATCGTGGCAAATTAATTGCCAGTATTCTAAACCCATGCAATCGCCTCAAACAGCCGAGGCCTTCTTCAGGAAAGCATAGGAACATGACAGAAATTATTGCAGAACTTAAAAGCATCTTGCCAATTGTTGGCATGATTGTTGGGGGCTATTTGGTGCTCTTATGGGTTGCCTCGCTGGTATGGAGCTACCGCGATATTGCTAGCCGCTCCAACGATATTTTGGTGCAAGTGCTTTCAACCTCAATGGCCTTCTTTTTGCCATTTGCTGGGTTGTTGTTATATATGTTGGTGCGCCCTCGCGAAACGCTCAGCCAAAAATACGAGCGCGAATTAGAAGAAACCTTTATGCGTCGCGATATTGAGGATGAGCATGTTTGCCCAAATTGCCAACGCAGCATTCAGGCCGATTTTATTCTGTGCCCACATTGCCAAACCCATTTGCGTCGCAACTGTGGCAACTGCGATCGGGTGATCGATATGACCTGGCAGGTTTGCCCTTACTGCGCAGCTCCAGCCAACACCCGCATCAACAGCCAACCATTGCGCCAGCCAGAATATGAACAACAATACGCCCGCTAGTTCGCAAATTTGCCCAATTTGTAATCAGCCCGTTCAGCCAATGCCCCGCTATCCGCGCTATGTTTGCGTCGATTGTCGGGCATTGGCGGTTGATCAGCATGGCCGTCAGGTTGAGTTTTTCAACACGGGTTTCTTAGGCACTGGCTGCGCTGGTAGCTATCGTGATGATCAATCGGACTATCCTTCTGATCAGTGTTGGATCAACGGACAGCGCTGCACCGCCCGAGAAGCGCGTTTCGGCGGGATTGTGATTGAGGTAGCAGCCCATGAATGAGCAGGAGCATTGGCAAGGCTTTATCACCGCCTTCAACGAGGAGCGTTTTGTTGATGGGGTTTTGCAATTGGAAGAATTGTGGTTTCCCAGCCGCAACGATCTTTATCGTGGCCTGATTCGGCTGTCAGTAGCGCTCAACCAATTGCGTTTGGGAATTGTCGATAGCCCACGCCAATTGCTGGCCAGCGCCTACGATATGCTAGCTCCCTTTGAAACCAACCAGCACAACCTCGATATTCGCCGTATTCGCGAATACATTCAAGACTGCGCCAGCTTGATTCCGGCTGATCTACGAACTGGTCAAGGCCGTATCGATTGGGATTTGGTTCCACGAATTCAGCTCTAGAAATTCCCGCTACATTTCCCTAGTCAGGCTCAATTTAATTGACATAGAACATATGTTCGTGTATACTCGAAGCACAAATTCTCCAAGTTGCTGCTTGTAATCCACGGTGCGCACCATTGCTTAAAAGCTTGATTCAAGCTTGATTCTAGACTTTTACCAGCCGCCATGCTTGGAGCCTTGCAACGATTGAGTACAACACGAAGGGTAACCGAGATGCAGATTGAGCCAATTCAATTAACCCATAAACGCCATAATTATTTGCCGATGGCCTTTTTATGGCGGGGTATCAGCCATCAGGTCGCTAAGATTGAACGAGTTTGGAGCAAAGAGGCGCGTTGGGCACGACCACCACGCCACTATTTTCGGGTGCGTTGCACCAACGATCAGGTTTACAACATTTTCCAAGATGTACGCTTAAATGCGTGGTGCGTTGAACGCTAGAGGAGGCCGACCGTGTATTTAGCTTGGTTTGATGATCATCCGCGTAAAGAATTGCGCTTCAAAATTGCCGAAGCGATTTTTGCCTATGAAGATCGTTTCGGCGAACGTCCAAATGTCGTGCTGGTCAATGCTACCCAAATTTTCAACGAAGATGTTGAAGGGGTGCGGGTGGTTTCACGGCCTTATGTTCGCAAAGATAACTTTTGGGTTGGCATCGAAGGTCTCGTTGCTAGCTCGTAACCCCATGGCCCTTCTATAAGATTTGTGTTAATTCTTCTCTAGTCTGCCCGTTTTCAAAATCGACTTGTGGCACAATATATTGGGATACGCATATCTGCGTAATTCAATATATTGTGTTACGAGGAATTTATGTCATTGTTCGAGCCATATACGCTGCCTGTTAGCGGTGTTACCCTGCCCAATCGTCTCGTTCTCGCCCCCATGACCACCTATTCGGGCACGCCTGAAGGCCAAATTAGCCCAGGTGAAGTGGCTTTATTGCAACGCCGTGCCGCTGGCGGCTTTGGAACCGTTATCACCGCTGCTTGTTACGTTGATAGGGCTGGCCAAGCCTTTATCAATCAATGGGGCTGCGATAATGACGACAAGCTCGATTCATTACGTCAAGCAGCTAGCGCCATCAAGGCCGAAGGCGCAATCGCCATTCTGCAAATTCACGATGGCGGGCGCATGGCCGACCCCAAGGTGTTGATCGAGCCAGCGCCACGCTCAGCCTCAGCCGTTGCCGCCGAACGCCAAGGCTCCCTCGAACCTCGGGCAATGAGCGCTGCTGAAGTCGAAAAAAGCATCGCCGATTTTGTGGCAGCCGCCAAACGGGCAGCAGTCGCAGGCTTCGATGGCGTTGAAATTCACGGCGCAAATACCTATTTGATTCAACAATTTTTCTCGCCGCATTCCAACCGCCGCGACGACGAATGGGGTGGCGACTTGGAACGACGCTTGCGCTACCCAATTACTTTAGCCAAAGCGGTGCGCGAAGCCGTTGGCGATCAGTTTATTGTGGGCTATCGCTTCTCGCCAGAGGAGATCGAAAATCCAGGCATTACGATTGAAGATACCTTAGTTTTGGTTGATCGTTTAGCCGATTGCCGCTTGGATTACTTGCACATTTCTTTATGGAATTATGCGGCTGGCTCGATGCGCAACCCCGAATCAACCCAACGACTGAGCCCTTTAGTCATTGAAAAATTGGCTGGGCGGGTTCCCTTAATGGCAGTCGGCAGCATCGAAACGCCTGAACAAGCCGAATTACCCTTGCACGATGGAGCCGAACTCGTGGCACTTGGACGGGTCGCTTTGTGGGAGCCAGACTGGCCAAATAAGGTTAAAGCAGGCCGCAGTGATTTACGCCAAGCCTTGCCCGCCAAAGATGGCGATGTGATTTGTAGCTTACCAAAGCCATTGTATGAGCTGTTAATCCAACGCACTGGCTGGGTCAAAGTCGCCGCTGAGTAAGGAGCAAGCTTTAACGCAGAGGCGCAGAGTGGATCATTTCTTTCCCTCACCCCCTCGCCCCCTCCTTACAAGGGTAGGTTGTTAACAATGCTTGAGTGGGATGGATCGTCAATTGGCATGCCCTCACCCCCTAACCCCCTCTCCCGCCCGCGAGGCGAGGGGGAATCGCACCACCATGATTATTTGATCGCCCCTCTCCCGCCGCAGTGGGAGAGGGGTTGGGGGTGAGGGGTCGTAAAACCTACCCTTGTAAGCTAGCCCCCTCGCCCGCTGGGCGGGCGAGGGGGAATCAACGCTGGAACTCCCTGAATCCAGATCCCTCGCTCCGATCCCCAACCCCCAGTAACCGATCCCCAATGCCTACAATGTCTCAATCAAACGAGCCAGCAAGGCAGCCCGTGGGGCAAATTGGCTGATCGAAAGCCATTCATCGAAGCTATGCGAATCACTGCCCCAGCCACCAAGCCCATCGAGGGTTGGCACACCGATCGCCGACGTGAAATTGCCATCCGAACCGCCGCCAGTGCCACTAGCTTTAATCGGCAAATCCAATTGATTGGCAATTTGCTCGGCAGCAGCATATAATGCCATTGTGGCAGGCGTTTGTTCCATGGCTGGGCGATTTACGCCACCTTCTAAAGTTAATTTTGCGCCAGCCAAATGGGGCACTAATTGATGCAGCGCTTGATCAACCCGTTCCGCCTCGCCAACTTTTAATGCCCGCACATCGATCGTGCAATGGGCCTCGGCGGCTACAACATTGGTGGCAGTACCACCATTAATTTTGCCAATATTGATCGTTGTGCCAATTTCAGGCCGCGCCAAGGGCAAAATCTGGCCAATTTGGTAGCTTAATTCGTGAATCGCGCTAATGCCAAGCTCCGGGGCTACCCCCGCATGCGAGGGCTTGCCAGTAATTGTTAAGTCATACATACTGACACTTTTGCGCCATGTTTTGAGCCAACCACCCTCTTCTGCTGATTCGATAATCAAGGCTGCGCGACAACCGCGAGCCTGTTCTTCAATATACCGTCGGGAGGTTGGGCTACCAATCTCTTCATCGGTCGTAATTAAAAATTTCAAGGGGCGGCTGGTCCAGCGGCTAAAGTGGCGTAAGGCTTGCAAGGCGGCGCAAGTCAGCAAAATACAGCCCTTCATATCGCTGACTCCAGGCCCACGCACCACATCGCCATCGATGCGGAACGGAAATTGATCAATCGTGCCTGGCGGATAAACGGTATCAACATGGCCCACAATTAGCAATGGTTCGCCCTCGCCTGGCCAACTTGCCAACAAATGGTCGGCTTGGGGCTTGCCATTATATTTGCGCACACTTGCACCAAGCTTACTCAAACGCTCGCCAACCACGTTGACCATCCAAGAAACCGCCGTAATATCACGGGTAAACGATTCAATTTCGATCCATTGACGCATTTCATCCAGCAGATCGGGTAGGCAAGCATCAACATAGGTTAAAAGCTGACGAGGCATGGGCTTCCTCCATCACTAAGCAGTCGTAGCTGTATTGTACCGCAGCCAGCGCCTATACCAACTTAATCGCCGCAATCAGGCCTATCTTGCATCAGCATAGCGAGCGTGCTATGCTGCATTTTGGTCGTTGCTAGGAGGTGGGTATGTCCCAAATGGAGTTCCTACGTCGAGTCCCACTATTTGCCGATCTTTCGCTCGAAGGCTTGCAAATGCTCGATAGTCAGGCGCGAATTCGTGCGTTGCCAGCCGATGCCTGGTTGTTTCACCAGCGTGATCGTGGCGATGCTTGTTATGTGGTAGTCAGCGGAACCTTGCGGCTGGTGCTTGAGCAAGGTAGTTCTGAGGAAACGACCCTTGGGTTGTTGGGGGTTGGGGCATTTTTTGGCGAGCTAAGTTTATTGGAGCCTGATGGAACCCGCGCCGCTGGGGCAATCGCGGTGGTGCAAAGTGAAGTTTTAGAGATCCCAATTGCCGCCTTTGAAACCTTATTACACACTTACCCCGCCATTGCCTACAATATGTTGCGGCGGGTCGCGGCTCATGTACGGCGCTCCGATGAACGGCGCTTAGAAGATTTACGCCATAAAAATCGGCTACTGACTGATGCTTACACCGCGTTGGAGCAAGCCCAAGCTGAAGCTCTACGCCGTGCTCGCGCCGCCCGCGAATTGGAGTTAGGCCGCGAATTACAGCGCCGACTTGTGCCGACCATCTTTCCTAATCTGCATGGCGTGGTGATTGCTGCCGCCACCTTTCCTGCCTATGAGATGAGCGGTGATTTCTATGAGGTGCGCCAACTGAGCGAGCATATGCTCTCGATTGTGATGGCCGATGTTTGCGATAAGGGCGCTGGAGCTGCTTTGGTTATGGCCATGGCCAAAGGTTTGTTGCTGGGGATGGATCAGCGCCATCCGTTGGCTTTGGTTGAGCGTTTCAACCAACTGATTCGGGCAACAAACCTTGATGCTGCCGTGATTACCATGGTTTATTCGCATTTGGATATTGCACGACGGCGCTTTACCTATGTACGGGCTGGCCACGATTGGCCATTACATTATCGCTCCAAACAAGGCCGCGTGACCATGCTTGAGGGCGGCGGCATGCCAGTTGGCATCACTGAAGAAGCTTTTTTCGAAGAGATGCATACCGATTTAGAGCCAGGTGATGCCTTGGTGTTTTATACCGATGGCTTGTGCGATGCCCGCAACTTCGCTGGCGATACCTATGGCCGTGAACGCTTGATTTCAGCGGTGCAAGCCTATGGTCGCCTGCCTGCCCATGGGTTGGCCGATGCCATCCTTGGTGATGTTCGCGCTTTTCAAAGCGGCACACCACCAATCGACGATTTAACCTTGCTGGTCGTTAAGTTCAATCCTGAAGCGTAGCATCACCAGAAACGAATATCGTTATAATGCAACTATAGTTTTTTTGCCAAACGATAATGTGAAACCGTTATCATGGCGATGTTGCGGAGAAACCATGCGATTTGTAACCCTCAAAACTGCGGTTGGGCCACGTCCAGGCATTGTGCTTGGCGATCGGGTGATGTTGCTCGATGGCTATCAATCGCTCCAAGCCTTAATCGAAGCAGGCGATGCTGGCTTGGACACAATCAAGGCGGCCTTGCCCGACTATCAAAGCCGTGCAGGCATCCAATTAAATATGGATCAATTGTTGGCTCCCTTGCCCCGCCCATTGAAAAATGTGTTTTGTGTGGGCCTTAATTATGCAGCCCACGCTCGTGAATCGTTGCAAGCCAAAGGGCTAGAAGTCAAAATGCCCGAGCATCCGGTATTTTTCACCAAACCACCAACCGCCATCAACAGCCCAACTGGCGAAATTGTGATTGATCCAGCAGTTTCCGAACGGATTGATTGGGAAGTTGAATTGGGTGTGGTGATCGGCAAAGCTGGCAAAAACATCAGCCACGAGCAAGCCATGGAGCATGTTTGGGGCTATACGGTGATTAACGATGTTTCGGCGCGAGATTTACAAATGCGCCATCAGCAATTTTTCAAAGGCAAAGCGCTCGATGGCTCATGCCCAATGGGGCCGTGGATCATCACCAGCGATGAGTTGACCGACCCGCATAATTTGGTGGTTCGGCTACGCGTCAACGGCGAGATCAAACAGGAGTCTAATACCAACGATCTTATTTTTAATATTCCTACATTAATTCATGTGCTTTCCCAAGGCATGACCCTTGAGCCAGGCGATATTATTGCAACTGGCACACCGGCTGGCGTAGGTTTTGCGCGTACTCCCCAAGAATTTTTACGCCCAGGCGATTTGCTCGAAACCGAAGTTGAGGGCATTGGTATTCTTCGTAACCCTGTCGTGGCAGGCTAATGTTTATAAAAACAGCATTCTGACAAAACTACATTATTTCCAGAATGCTGTTTTTTTGTGGCCTAAATCAGATATTTAATCATTCTATCGCCATAATAAATCCCCATCTAGCTAGCTAATATCGGACATTACGCCTACTTCATGTCATCCAAACATATATCGACTTATCGCGATAAGACAATAGTTAATAAATTTGACAAATCATCTAATTATTTTTATAGTAGACTCATTCACAAAATCCTCTCCAAATTCCCCTCAATGTTGTGTGGAACACGCCTCAGGAGGTTATGGCATGGTTCGATCCCGTTGGGTATTTGCCTTACTTGCGATTACCGTTTTATTATCGGTCATCGGGGCTAAGGTGCCGTTCACCGCTGCGCAAAATCAAGCCAGCACTTCCGACCGTCCATTAGCATTGGCGCAAGGCTTGAAGGATTTGAACACAGTAGCCCAGATTGCTGTGCCAGAACTTGACCTTGCCAAAGAACGTGCTGATGCCGCTAAGCGCCCAAGTAATTTGCCAACGCGTTTCGCCAAAGATTACCAAACCACGCTTGACATCAAGCAAGTGGCTTCAATCGAAATTGTTGGCAATCGTACCGTCGCTCGTTTACGCATCGACGCACCAAAGGCCTTGTCGATCAACGTAGGCTTTACCAGCTACAACCTCCCCAAGAGTGGCCAATTGTTTCTCTATAGCCCTGATTATCGCTCAATTCTTGGGCCATACAGTGCTGCTGATAACGAAGAGCACGGCCAATTATGGACTCCAATCGTCGCTGGCGATCAAATGGTTATCGAATACAGCGCCGATAGTGGCGAGTTTGCCCTTGCCGATTTGACCTTGAGCGCAATTAACCGTGGCTTCAGTGGCTTCGGTATTCCCCGCGATCTGTTGGTCGATAAATCTGGCTCGTGTAACGTCGATGTGGTCTGTCCTGAGGGTGATGACTGGCGGGCCGAAATTAACTCAGTTGCCGCTTATACCCGCAATGGCTTGGATATGTGTAGTGGTGCATTGATCAACACCACGGCCAACGACCAAAAACCCTACTTCCTAACCGCGAATCACTGTGGCATCACCGCAGAAAACGCAGCAACGGTCGTAACCTATTGGAATTACGAATCAACCCTGTGTCGCACGGTTGGCTCAGCCGAGAACGGCACGCCATTGCCCAAGCCCAACACCACGATGACTGGGGCAACTTTACTGGCCAACTATGCCGCATCCGACTTTGCCTTGATTGAACTTGATGACGAAGTTCCAACCGAATATGCCCCATTCTGGTCTGGTTGGAATGCCCAAAGTGGCGACTTCCCCAGTGTTGTGGCGATTCACCACCCTGGCGTTGAAGAAAAACGCATCAGCTTCGAAAACCAAGCAACCCAAACCACCGATTACCTTGGCACAACCGTCCCAGGCGGCGGCACCCACATTCGGGTCATCGACTGGGATCTGGGGACAACTGAAGGTGGTTCATCAGGCTCACCATTGTATGATCCCAATCACCGGATCGTTGGTCAGCTCCATGGTGGTTATGCCGCCTGTGGTAACGACCGCGACGACTGGTATGGCCGGATTTCGGTTTCGTGGAACGGTGGCGGCTCAAGCACAAGTCGCTTGAAAGATTGGCTTGATCCAACTAACTCAGGCTCATTAGTGCTTGATGGCACAGGTGGAACGCCAGCCTTCACTATGAACGTCAACCCTGCGAGCGTGGCAGTTTGTGCGCCTGTTTCAGCCCAAACAACGGTTAACCTCGGTTGGGTTCAAGGCTTCAGCGAGCCAGTAACCCTCTCGGCCAGCAACTTGCCTGCTGGGGCAACTGCCAGCTTTACGCCAAATCCAGTTATTTCGCCAACCTTAAGTAGCCAACTCACGATTGGCAACCTCAGCACAGCAATGGCAGGCGATTATAGCGTGGTTATCCGTGGCGATAGCACGACGATTAGCCGCACCACCGACCTCGATCTTAGTATCTCAGGCGGTTTGCCAAGTGCTGCCCCAAGCTTGACGGCTCCTGCTAATAATGCGACCAACGTTAGCGAAACCCCTGCATTCAGTTGGTCAAGCGCTGCTGGTGCAACCAACTACGTGCTGGAAGTTGCTAGCGATGCCAGCTTCAGCAACTTGGTTTACACCGCAACCACTGAGTTGACCAGCTTGACCAGCGCTCCATTGAGCACCAACACCAAGCACTACTGGCGCGTCCGTGCTGCCAATGCTTGTGGAGTCAGCGCCAATAGCAGCATCTTCAGTTTCACCACCGAAGCTGCGCCAGGCGATTGTCCAATTGGCACCGAAACTGTGGTTGCCTTCAACGAAACCTTTGATAGCGACCCAAGCTGGACTCACGGCGGCACTGGTGATACCTGGGCCCATGGCGCGTTCGGCTATAACGGTGGCAACGGCATCAAGGCAATTGACCCTGACTCGACATCTGATCAATGGATTACGACTCCAGCTATCAGCTTGACCGAAGGGTTGACTCCAACGTTGCAATTCTGGAACTCGCAAACCATCGAAGATCGCAATGCTGGTGGCTGTTATGACGGTGCATTGGTTGAAGTTTCAACTGATGGTGGCTCAGCTTGGAACCAAATTCCAAACTCAGCCTTGTTAACCGACCCGTATAACGGTGCAATTAATGCATCAACCAACCCACTCAATGGTAGCCAAGCTTGGTGTGGAGACCCCCAAGATTGGTTGAAGAGCGTGGTTGATTTGAATGCTTACAACGGCCAAAGCGTGATGTTCCGCTTCCGCCTTGCATCCGACGATTCGGTTGGCCGCCCTGATGGCTGGAAGATCGATAACGTCAGTGTTAAGGCTTGTGTTGCCGAAGCTGAGCCAGAAGGCCCATCGTTGGTCTTCTTGCCAGCAATCACCAAGAACTAAACTAATCACCTAAATTCAAAAGCCCCGTGCTTGTAATAAGCACGGGGCTTTGTTTTAGCCGTAATTTATTGGTTTTCTAAGGCAATCACTTTATCCAAGCGCCGAGTAAAGCGAGCTTCATTGTGAAACGTTGCGCTCAAAAATGCTTGGACAATTTCGCCAGCCAAGGCTGGGCCAATCACCCGCCCGCCCAAACACAATACATTCAGATCGTCGTGCTCAACCCCTTGATGCGCCGAATAGGTGTCGTGGCACAAACAGGCTCGCACCCCTTTAATTTTATTGGCGGCGACCGTCACGCCAACGCCACTACCGCAAATCGCAATGCCACGTTCAGCTTGGCCACTTACTACAGCATTACCCACAGCCGCAGCAAAATCGGGATAATCGACCGAAGCAGGCGAATCGGTGCCAAAATCGAGCACTTCATGGCCCAGCCGTTGCACTTCTTCAATTACTGCTTGCTTCAAAATCAAACCACCATGATCGGTTCCGACCGCAATTTTCATAATCATTTGCCTTTCCACAGCATAACGCGAAGCACGAGCAACTCGTCCTTCGCGTTATCCGTTTGATCGATCGATTAATTATTTGGCCAACAAGGCCTTGGCACGAGCAATCAGGTTTTCGGCGGTAAAGCCAAATTCCTTCATCAAAATATTAATTGGCGCTGAAGCACCGAAGTGATCAATCCCAATAATATCGCCCTCAGTCCCAACATATTTATACCAGGTCACGGGATGCGCAGCTTCAATCGCAATCCGTTTGGTCACAGCCTTGGGCAGTACGCTCTCGCGATATTCCACTGACTGAGCGTCGAACAGCAAGGTTGATGGCATACTGACCACCCGTACCTTGACTCCTTCGCCACTCAATTGCTCGTAGGCCGCCACGGCATGTTGCAATTCCGAGCCAGTTGCAATGATGATTAATTCTGGTTGACCAGCGCTATCAGCCAAGACATAGCCACCTTGAGCCACACCCTCAGCCGAGGCATAGCGGGTGCGATCAAGCGTTGGTAAGTTTTGGCGGGTCAAGGCCAGCAAGGTTGGGCCTTTATGGCTGACTGCTACGCGCCAAGCTTGGCTGGTTTCGTTGGCATCACCAGGCCGCATCACATTCAAATTGGGGATAATCCGCAACGATGGAATGTGTTCGATTGGTTGGTGGGTTGGGCCGTCTTCGCCAACCCCAATGCTATCGTGAGTAAAGACTTGAATCGTGCGAATGCCCATCAAGGCTGCCAAGCGAATCGAGGCACGGCAATAATCGCTGAAAACCAAGAAGGTTGCGCCGTAAGGAATCGTGCCGCCATGCAACGCCATCCCGTTGACGGCAGCAACCATAGCATGCTCACGAATCCCCCAGTGCATATTGCGGCCTTGCGGCGTATCGGCTTGGAACGATTGAGCATGCTCGATCAAGGTAAAGGTCGATTCGGCCAAATCAGCTGAGCCGCCAATGAGCGCTGGAATTTGCTCGGCCAAGGCATTCAAGGCAGTTTCTGATGATTTGCGGGTTGCCACGCCTTTGGCATCAGCTGGCCAAACTGGCAAGGTACTATCCCAACCTGCTGGCAATTCACCCGACATGCGTTGCTTGAAATCAGCAGCTTTTTCAGGATGCGCCGCCGTGTAGCGTTCGAGCAATTCGTTCCAGGCTTGCTCTGCCGCCGCACCATGATCCAAGGCTTGGCGGAAGTGGGCCAAGACTTCTTCAGGAATGTAGAAGGTTGGTTCGAGCGGCCAACCAAGCGCTTCCTTGGTCAATTTAACTTCATCGGGGCCGAGCGGCGAGCCGTGAGCTTTGGCCGTGCCAGCCCGATTGGGCGAGCCAAAGCCAATCACGGTGTGAGCCACAATCAACGATGGCTGATCGGTCACCGCTTTGGCAGCATGCAAGGCTGCATCAACTTGCTCAGGATCAAGCCCGTCGATCTCTTGGACATGCCAGCCATAGGCGCGGAAACGGGCTGGCACATCTTCGGTAAAGGCAATTGAGGTATCGCCTTCAATCGAAATTTCGTTATCATCATACAGATAGATAAGTTCGCCCAATTTGAGGTGACCTGCCAACGAAGCAGCTTCGGCGCTAATCCCCTCTTCCAAATCGCCATCGGAGACAATCGCATAAATATGATGCTTGACGATTTCGAGTTCAGGCTGATTGAACGTGCCTGCTAAGTGACGGGCAGCAATCGCCATACCCACGCCCGTGGCAAATCCTTGGCCAAGTGGCCCAGTTGTGGTTTCGATGCCGGCGGCATAACCATATTCTGGGTGACCAGCGGTTTTACTATGCCATTGGCGGAAATTCTTCAAATCATCGAGCGAAAGATCATAGCCCGTGAGATGCAACAAACTATACAACAGCATTGAGCCATGGCCCGCCGACAGCACAAAGCGGTCGCGATCAGCCCAATCTGGATTAGCCGGATTATGTTTGAGGTGGCGCGTCCAGAGCACATAAGCCATGGCCGCTGCCCCCATTGGTAAACCTGGGTGGCCCGAATTAGCCGCTTGCACACCATCAACCGACAACATGCGGATTGTATTGATGGCCCGTTCATCGAGTGTATGTGCTTGAGTCACAAATCCTCCTGCGGTGGTGTATCAGTTCCAACTGTCAATTATAGCAGAGGCCGATCCATTGTCATTCTATGGTACACTCCTAAAAGCAATTGATTGGTTGCACTTCCCACGCTTCAGCGCATGCAGCTATTCACCAGCGTGCCAAGGCTAGGAGCACACAATGAATATTAATCAACAACTGACTGAATTACATACAGAACTCCAGCGCTATCACCGCCAGCGCCTGCTGATTCGCGCCGCATGGATGACGCTTGGCGTGCTGTGCCTTGGCTTAATTGGCCGAAACTGGCTAGCTTGGCCGCTTTCATGGCCAATTCTAAGTTTAATCGTGATTCTCGTTGCAGCGTTGGGCGTGGTTTATGCTTGGAAGTCGATTCTCTCACCTGCTCACTTAGCACAATTACTTGATCAACAATATCAATTAAATGCCCAACTGAGCACTGCCAGCGAGTTTCAAAATCAGCGTGATGGTTTTCATGCTGTCAATCTTGAACGGGCGAATCGACGTTTGCCCAGTGTCGCCCGCGATGCAACCAGCCGTGTGCTTGCCCCAATTGCGCTTGAATGGCAAAGTTTAGGCTTAGCCGCGCTGTTGGCAACTGGACTGTTTGTGCTTGGTCAAATCAACGCCGGTTTGCCCGCTGCCACCACCGAGCCATTGAGCGAATTGGCAAGTTTGGCGACCACCGAGCCACCCCAGCAGCCTGCCGCCGAGCAAGATCCAGCTGCCGATCCCAATCAGCCAGTTGGCAGCCAACCTGATCAACAGCCCGAGCTTGGCCCCGAAGGCCAAGAAATAGCCGATGCTTTAGCCGATGGCTTGAGCGATAATGGCGCAACCCGCGCTGCCGCCGATGCGCTACGCCGTGGCGATGTGCAACAAGCCAGCGAGGAGCTGGCCAAGCTAGCCGATCAAGCCGATCAGTTATCGCCCCAAACCCGCAACGAAATAGCCGATGGGCTTGAGCAAGCTGCCGAGCAGTTGCAAGATCAGCCTGAAGTGGCCGAGCGTTTGCGCAACAATGCCGACCAATTGCGTGGGAATCCTCAAAATGCTGCCGATGCACTCGAAGATTTGGCCCAACTAACTGATCAACTTGATAATGCTCAAGCCGATTTTGGCAATGGAGACCAGCAACAAGGCCAAACCAGCAACGATCCTCAGGCAGGCAGCGACCAGCAACAAGGCCAGACTGGACAACCTGAAACTGGCCAGCCCAATAATAATGGTGCTGGCAATAATTCAGCTACTGGCAGTCGTTCATCGCCCCCCGCTGATCCACTTGGCCCTGATCTCGATTTGCCTGAAGCCCCACCAACTGGCGAAACCACCGCTGGCACTGGCGGCGATATCTCAATCACTCTGCCAGGTGGTGAAGGTACTGGCGGCGGAAATCCTGAGAGCAGTGGTGGCAGCGTTCCTGACAATATTAACGATCCAGCCAATATTCCAGCGGAGCTACGCGATGCGATTCAAGACTACTTCGGGCGCTAGCGGCGATCTATTCAACCCAGAATTTTTAGCGCGGATCGAGCGCTTGGCCTTGCGTTCGCGCCGTAACTTGCGTGGTGGTTTGAGTGGCGAACATGCCTCACGCCGCCGCTTGCCCGCACCAACATTTAGCGACCATCGCGCCTATAGCCCAGGCGATGATCTGCGCCACGTTGATTGGTTTGCCTATGCCCGTCACGAAGATTTGCATCTCAAACTGGGCGAAACCGAGCAAGATATTAATGTAACCATCGCCTTGGATTGCTCAGCCTCGTTGGATTGGGGCCATGGTGAGTTGCACAAAGGCCGTTATGCCTTGCGATTAGCGGCAATGCTGGGCTACCTCGGCCTAACCTCAAACGATCAAACCACAATTTGGCCCTTCACCAGCAAATTAATCAAGCCATTTGGGCCGATGGTCAGTCGGGCGCGTGGCCCTGATATGCTGCGTTATTTAAGCAATTTGAACTGGGCTGAACAAACCTCATTCACCCCAGTTATTCAAGCAGTTCGGCGCAGTGCTGGCGGCATGCTTTTAATTATTTCAGATTTATGGACAAGCGATTTAGAGCCATTGCTGCGGGCTGCCGCTCCACCAGTTTGGCAAGTTGTCGTCTTGCATCTACTGCACCCCGAAGAAATTAAGCCGACCCTGACTGGCCCAGTCGAATTCGAGGATAGCGAAACTGGCCAAGTACTGGCGCTTGAGCTTGATCAACAAACGCACAAAGCCTATCGCGAAAAATTAGTTCGTTGGGTACGCATGCACGAACAAGTATGTCAACGCTATGGCGCAACCTATGCTGGCATCCGCACCGATCGCCCACTTGAACAAAGTATCTTGCCCTTTTTGCGTCGGCGCGGCATTATTGGCCTTTAGGCGTTGGCAACAGCAATCACCACAATAATACAAACGAGCACAATCAGCCAACCAACCCAAGCATAACTCTTATGTGGAGCTTTCGTTGATTGAGACCCCTGACTATGAGTGGAAGCCTTCGTTAATTGGAACATCTGAACATGGCCAGTTGTTGATTGAGCAGCCGGCTTCAAGGCTGATTTTACTGGTAATGCCAGCGCCGCAACTGCTGTGTTCGATGCGATCAAATGCGAATCCTTAGAAACTAACTCAAATAGATTCTGCCCCCACTCTTCGGCAGTTGGGCGCTGGCTGACTGGTTTATCAAATGCTCGTAAAAATAATTGTTGAATATTCAATGGAATTTGCTGATAATATGTATGTAATGGTGGCAATTTCGTTATTGTCTGCCGATTATCTCCAAATACAAATAAGCTTTGGCTAATATGATCATCAATTGTTGTTGAATTACTAAATTTACCACCAAATGTTGCGGCAAACGGGTGAACCCCGGTCATTAATTGATAAAAAATTACTGCCATCGAAAAATTATCCCATTCTTGTGTGATATTTCCTCCTTTTTTCAAGTAGCTTTGATATTCAGGTGGCGAGTATTCAGCAGTAGAAACTACAGATTTATAATACAGATTTTTCTGAGGATCATACACTTGCATCGAATCAATATCGGTAATCGATACAAAACCATTGAGGTTAACTAAAATATTTTGAGGTTTTAGATCAACAAAGGTATATTTTTTCATTTGATGAATAAGGTTAACAATGAAGGCAATATTTACACAAACTTTAAAACAATTAATCATCCCTTGTTTATCATTGCGCTGATATTTAATCCATTGAGTATCAATACCTTTGAGGCTAATCTGAGGTTGAGTTACACGCTCAAGGCCAATACTTTTATCAAATGCTTTTGGCATAATAAAACCATAGAATTTTTTATTGTGATATAACGAAGCAATCGGCCAAGCAATCCGATAATTTGTACTTATGAGAGTTGAAGGTTGATTATCGACCATAAAGTTAATTTTTCGCTCTAAATCAGCAGTTAATCGGTTAGGATGAAAAATTTTTGCACAGTGATTAGGGTAGTTCGGCGTATTGATAACAGAATAGACACTACCTTCGCCACCCTTACCAAGCGGATTCAGCTGATCAAGTTGAACATGGATATGCTGTTTGGTTCGATAGCTAAAAGTCATCATTAAAATCCTTATATCATGCCTAGATCCACAAACCAAGAATCATGGTTTTATCATCTGACTCATTTGCAAAACCTGTAGTCCCTCGCAATAGAATATCTTTAAACATCTTTTTTAATTCTTCAGCTTTACAACCTTTTTGTTTTTGTTCACGAAATAGTTGTTGTAACCGATCAAAAAATTGTTGATGTGGTTGATTTGGGTCGTGCCAACGCTCATTCGCTTGATCAAATTGACTACACTGGAAGGTATGTTTCTCGCATCCATCAGACATCAAGACAAACCCACAAATAGGTTCTTGAATCACCCGACATTCGATCAGCTCTTGAGGATTTTTCCAGACTTGATCGGCAGTAAACGGCATCACCTCATTGGCTTCTTCACCCTTATGGGGCGTAATCATCGAATGCCATTGACCATACCGATCGCTATAACCAGCCCGACCATCACCTACATGAGCCACCAAAATGCCAATTGGGCTATAAATAACACTGATTAATGTGCAGGCATACTCATGAATCGATTGATCGTTTACTTTAGCTTCCTGGAGTAATTCCTTATAAACATCATAAAAAGCAGCCTTCACATAGCCCTGCCATTGCTGCTCTGTGGGTAATTGGTTGGTTTTATGCCAAGCATAGTGGTGCAATAGATCAAATAGTTTTTCACAGGTGTGTTTAACCACAAATTGCGAGCCACGATCTGATAATTTACGACTGCCCAACCCATCAGCCACTACTGCAACTCCCCAGCCATTATCCAGCGCTCTATGAGCTGAGCTATCTTGACATGGCAAGCCGTGTTGAGTATGGCTCAGCCCGATGACCGAATCTTGAAATATATGTAATTGATAGTTAGCATTACGTCTCCTAGGCTCAGCTGTTGGTCTAGGGCTGCTGGCAGGCATAGGAACAATAGCTGGGCTGGGCTTTGGCTGGACAGGATTAATTGGCGGCGTGGCCAATGATTTCGGCCTAGACTGCGTAGGCCGAGGATGATCTTGTGGCAAGAGTTGAAGCGAACCCAACCACCGTGACCATAAAAAATATCCGCCAAGTATGAGCACACTCAACCATAAAAAGCCTGTGATTAGGTCATTCTTAGTATTATTTGCGGCTCGAAGAACAGGTGTTGGTTTGGCAAGGTCGAGCTTAGCTAGGTCAGAATTAGAGATTGGCGCGATTGTCGGTATCGGGGCTGGGATCGCTTCAAGCGTAGCAAGCAGGATTGATTGAGTGATGGTCATTGAACGTGAATTGGCAATTGGTTGCTGCTTTGTTGCGGTTGCTTGCTGTTTCGTTGTAGCTGCTTGCTGGTTCGGCACAGTTGCTTGCTGCTTCGTTGTAGATAACCGAATCAAGAGCAAGCCAATCAGCATACTACTCAGCAGGAGCAGCGTAAATAACCCAAAAATAAGCGGTCGTTGATTCTGTTTCATCAGATCATCCTTAAAAAAGAGGTTAGTCAGTTTTGGCCGACTAACCTCAACCAATTTTAGGATACGGGAAGAATTCCCCAACCGCTTGTTGATGGTAACTGAATAACTTGACCATCAGTTGAACTGGCAACCATTGATAGGCTTGCACTTAACCAGTCAAAAAATGCTTCAAAGCGTAAACCTTGCAACAGCATCGGAGGACGATCAGGGGTGCTAATCTGTTGCAACATACGCATATCAGCCCCTTGTACCCCAATTGGAAAAAAGACAAATTGTTTATTGTTGACCCCATGCTGAATCTCACGCGCCAAGCCAGCCACATCTTGATCGCTATCTGGCTCACCATCAGTCATTAAAATAATCCAAGGCCGATAATAGGGTTGTCCGGTTGAACGATACCAGCTTTTGCGTTCCTGGACTTTATGAATCGCTAGCCTAACCCCATCAACCAACTTGGTTGTGCCAGCAACAGCCAAAATCGGCATATGAAATTGATCGACTAAGCTAGGCTCAACAATACAATCAGCTTGACTATTGAATTCAACAAGGCAGATTTCTAGTCGTTGGGCAGTTGAAAAACTATTGCTAATATCTTGATGAAATACTTGTAAACCTTGATTCAATTCATCAATAGGCCTGCCTTGCATCGATCCTGATGTATCAACAACTAGAATGCACAGACATTTTTGTTCGTAGTTGATTGGGCTTTCTAATCCGTATTCCATAATTGCTCCTTTATGGGTTAACTAAAAGTTTTAATGCTATATTTTTATACCAAATACAGCCAATAAATATTCCTAACATTATGAAAAGACTTAATGTAAATCCCCATCCTAAACCAATTCCAGCCTCCGCGCCAAAGCCTCCTAACCCATTACTATTCATCTTAAATTGAATATTAGTTAATGCATAGATCAATCCAAAAAATCCGATCATTATTCCGCTAAATATTTGAAGATTTTTTATAGAATAGGGCATTTGATTTAATATAATTGCCTTAGCGATTTTTGAGCCAGTTGTAATAGCAAAAATTGCATATGCAGGCAATAGCAGGATGATAATAATTACAACGAAGGCGATAATCCCTCCATTGGATAATCCCGCCTCAAATAAAGTTGCAAGTAATAACAGCAAAAGATGGATAGCACTGCCTCCAATCTCAACCCCACCACCTAAAATACCCCCTAAATCGCCGCTCAGGCCTCCTTTAACAAAGAGACCAAAGATTAACCCAACCAGAATGACTGCTCCTAAGCCAATCAGGCCATAAGCAAACATTTGCAGCTGTGCCAATAATTGCTGGCGATTTGGCTGAAGCATACTCCTAGCCGAGTTTGGCGAAAGCTGGATTGATGTTGGGGCAATTGGCTTGGTTGTTGGAGTTGCCATGCTTGTATTAACGGATGGGATAACCGTAGGGCGAGCGATTGGCTGATATGATTGAGGCGCTTGTGCAGCAGCCAAATTTTGCCCACACTTTTGGCAACATGTTGCGCTAGACTTATTACGAAAT
Organism: Herpetosiphon sp.; assembly: GCF_003512625.1. NCBI lineage: Bacteria > Bacillati > Chloroflexota > Chloroflexia > Herpetosiphonales > Herpetosiphonaceae > Herpetosiphon > Herpetosiphon sp. The sequence continues at coordinate 79,059 of NZ_DOPT01000059.1, forward strand.
TGACATTGAGGGCACGGCTTTACGGGAGCAGTTCCAACAACCGGCATAAAAGCCTCCAAATCTAGGATGAATATGCTTCACTAGATTTAGATACACACAACACTTTTTTTTTCACTATTTGAAGATCATTCAAGGGTTGGGGGCGAAGATTTGGATTTTAAGCCAAAGACACAGAGGTACGAGGGGTCAGGTTCTAGTGAATCAGAGGTCAGATTTAAATTTCAGCTTGATAATCCTCATATCCTGCGTAAATCTAGCCATGATCGGCTATTGTGTATTGCACCCGAAAAAACTACCATCAATCTATAGCATATTAGCTGTTATTGATACAGCTGAGGCTATGGTTTAGGAGGATGGTATGGATTGGATCAAACGCTTAGGTTCTATGCTTTTGATAGGGCTGATCGGACTGTTCGTCGTCGGTATTGTGGTTGATCCTGGTAATGCTAATTCAGCAACATCAACCAAGCTTGTGCAAGCCAGCGGTGGGCCAACTGCAACTCCGCCGCCAGAATCAGTTTTACAATCACCAGCCGATAATGCCGTTTTGGCACAACCTATTGCCCCAAATTCATGGACGTTTAATTGGCAAGGCCCACGTTGTGGTCACAAAATCTACCTCAATGGCCCAGGCGATCGCAACTATATTTTCAATGGCACTATGGGTTCTGGCCCACCACCATCGTCATTTACCTATAGCTATACCCAAACCCAAGCACTCCCCGCCGATGCCTTAGAAGCTTGGAATTGGCATGTTGAGTATGATTGTGGTTCGTTTCAAGGCCAAAGTGTCACCCGCACATTCAAAGTCGTGCCTGCCAATTTCGTTTATTTACCATACGCGACGCATTAGAAGTTCAAGGGTTCGTTATTAACAAAGCAGAGCATAAGGCTCTAGGCTGAAGGCTCTGGGCAAGCGGAAGTTTGTTTGGGATAGACCATAAATCCCTAGCGCCAAAAGCCCATAGCCTCAGCTTTTATTCCTCGGCGGCAAAGACCTTGATTGGCTGATAGCCAGCTTCACGCAATACGGCAATCGCTACCAATTGGCCTGCTTGATCGAGCAACCCAACCCGTTCGGCTTGGCTATCAACCTGCACAACTCGACCCATGCGCACATCCGCCACAATCGCATCAGCCAAATTAATTAATGGCCAGTTGGCAATTGCTGCCTGCGGTGGCAATAAAGCTGCGGCAAAAACCTCAGGTTGTTGATCAAGCTCGGCCAAGCCAATGCTGTTGCTCAGATCAAAGGCTCCAGCGCGGGTACGGCGTAAGGCAGTTAAATGCGCACCACAACCGAGCAATGCCCCAATATCACGGGCAATCGCTCGAATATAGGTGCCTTTGCTGCAATCAACGGCAATCGTTAATTGCTGGGCATCCCATGCCAAGAGATCAAGTTGCTCAATGGTGATTGGGCGGGCGGGCAACTCGATATGCTTGCCTTCGCGGGCATATTCATACATGCGCTTACCATCGACGCGAATTGCTGCATATTGCGGCGGAACTTGGTTGATCGCGCCGCGAAATTGGCTGAGCACGCTTTCAATCAAGGCTGGATCAAGTGGCGGAATCGGTGCTTCGGCGATCACTGCGCCCTCAACATCATCGCTATCAGTGGTAATGCCCAGTCGAAGGGTTGCAGTATAGGCTTTTCGCTCTTCCTCAAGCAGATATTCGAGCAAGCGCGTGGCGTTGCCCAAAGCAATCGGCAGCACGCCCGTTGCCATGGGATCAAGCGTGCCGCCATGACCAACGCGTTTTTGACGCGCATTACGTTTGACCACCCGCACCACATCGGTCGAGGTTATGCCTTGAGGTTTATCAATGTTTAAAAATCCATGCAGCATAGCTAACAATGCCCCGTTGATTAACGAGCCAACAACCTTTCTATTGATTTAGGCTAAGGCAGCCCGTAATTCACCTAACACCAAATCGCGAGCCTCGGCCAAGCCCATTTGCAAGGTTGCGCCAGCTGCCTCGCGATGGCCACCACCACCCAAGGCATGGGCCACGCTGCCAACATCGATGCCAGGTTTGGAGCGCAAGCTGATTTTGACCGTGCCATCACGCCGCTCTTTAAATAATACATAGGCTTTGGCGGTGGCCACACGGCTAAGATAAGCGGTAATTTCATCGCCTGCCTCATCGTCAGCCCCGGTACCTTGTTGCATGGCTTGGGTAAATTCAGTCCAGATGATATCGCCTTCGTCGTGCATGCGCTCCATCGCTAAGCCCAACGCTTTGGCATGGGCAAATGGCTTGCCATACATCATCGAACGCATCACATCATTCAAGCGCCCACCAACTGCCAACAAATCGGCAGCCACCCGCAACGTGCGCGGGCTAGTATGCGCTGTCTGGAAACTTTGGGTATCAGTCACCAAGCCCATCAACAGCGCGGTGGCAGTTTCAGCATCAATCGCTTGATTCCAAGCATGGGCCAGCAACCCCAAAATTTCGCAGGTTGCCGCTGCTTCGGTCATGACTAAATTTAAAAAACCTTCGCCGCTGTTCGTAGCATGATGATCGATCACCAATAACGGGCGCTGGGCCAAATAAGCGCGTTCAGCACTGAAAATCGGTTCAATTCGCGAGATGCTGCCAGTATCGACTAACACCACTAAATCAACATCGTCGGGCAAGCTTGCGCCCTGGCTATAGACCCCAACTTCGGGAGCATCGGGCAACACCACCGCCAAACTTGGCAGATCGGTTGGCAAAACCATGGTTACCCGACAGCCCATCGCCCGTAGGATACGGGTGATCCCGATGCTCGAACCAACTGCATCGCCATCAGGATTGATATGCGAGGTAACCAAAATGTGGCGTGCGGCGGTCATGGCTTCACGCAAGGCTGGAGCCGCTTGTTGAATAGTGGTATACAGCATCGTGGTATCCTTATTCGTCGTCTAGTTTGGGTGGATTAACCCGCCGTTCCTCATCGACTTGGTTAAACAGCGTGTCCATATATTGACGGGTATCAATCGTCACGTCAAGATGGAAATGTAGCTCAGGCACGGCTCGCAGTTTCATTTGTTGACCAAGCTCACGCCGTAAAAAGCCCTTGGCTCGATCAAGCGTTGCTAGCGAATCTTTACGGGCTGTATCATCGCCCATCACGCTCACATTAATATTGGCATGATACAAATCTGGGCTAACATTGACGCTGGTGAGGGTTACAAACCCCAAGCGCGGATCTTGAATTTCAAATTGAATCGCGTTGCTCAAAATCGTTTTGATTTCTTCAGCAACTTGTTCAACTCGTTTGTTTTTTGCCATAACAGTCACTCCCACGGTAGTGATAATGCAGAATGGAGACAAATATATCTGCTGTCGCCAACAGATCTATTTGTCTCCACGCTAGAATTTAATTCAGCTTACGAGGTACGAATAATCTTTTCCTTGCGATAGAATTCCATGGTATCGCCAGTTTCGATGTCGTTGAAGCCATCGATCTGAATCCCACATTCATAGCCTGAAAGCACTTCGCGCACATCGTCTTTGAAACGGCGCAGCGAGCCAATTCGGCCATCGTGCAGCACGACCCCTGAGCGCAAGACCCGTACCAATGAGTTACGGGTAACTTTACCGTCGATCATCATCAAGCCAGCCACAACTTCGCGTGATGGCAAGCGGAAGGTATTGCGCACTTCAGCAAAGCCATCGGTTACTTCTTTGATCTCAGGATCGAGCATCCCGATCATGGCCTTGTTGAGGTCTTCGATCAATTGGTAAATGATGTTGTAGAAGCGAATATCAATCCCGTTGGCTTCAGCGCTGCGGCGTGCAGCAGCATCGGGCCGAGCATTAAAGCCAATGATAATCGCGTGCGAAGCCACGGCCAAGCTCACGTCCGATTCGCTGATTGTGCCAGTACCACGGTGCAAAATCTTGATTTGGATCTCGCTTTGTTTCTCGTTCAACTGAGCCAATGAGTGTTCGATTGCCCCAATTGAGCCTTGCACGTCAGCCTTGAGAATAATATTGAGATCTTTGATTTTGCCTGCTTGAATTTGTTTGTACACTTCATCAAGCGTGGTAGCTTTGCCAAGCTGATTGGCCATATGCTCCATTTGGCGTTGGCGTTGGCGTACCGTTGCGACCTCGCGGGCAATCCGTGGATCATCGAGCACTTGCAAAATATCGCCAGCCTGTGGCACTTCTGAAAGCCCAATGATCGAGACTGGTGTGGCTGGCTCAGCGATGCGAATCCGGCGGCCAATGTCGGTAAACATTGCGCGAATCTTGCCGTGGGTTGCCCCGACCACCACAATATCATCTTGGCGCAGCGTGCCGTTTTGAATCAGCACGGTTGCGACTGGGCCACGGCCTTTATCAAGCTCAGCTTCAACGATTGTACCGATTGCTGGTTTGTCTGGGTTGGCCTTCAATTCTTGCAAATCGGCGACCAACAAGACCATATCCAACAGGCCATCGATATTTTTCTTGTGCTTGGCCGAAATTTCGACATCGGGCACATCGCCGCCCCACGATTCGGTAGTTACACCTTCGCCAGCAAGTTGTTGGCGCACGCGGTCGGGATTGGCTCCAGGCACATCGATTTTGTTGATTGCCACGATCATTGGCACACCAGCCGCTTTGACGTGGGCAATTGCCTCAGCCGTTTGCGGCATCACACCGTCGTCGGCAGCTACCACCAAAATAACAATATCGGTAACCGTGGCTCCCCGTGCCCGCATTGCGGTAAACGCTTCGTGACCAGGCGTATCCAAGAACGAAATTTTGCGGCCATGGATTTCAACCTGATACGCGCCAATGTGCTGGGTAATCCCGCCAGCTTCGCCTTCCGCCACGCGGGTTGAGCGCACAGCATCGAGCAATTTGGTCTTACCGTGGTCAACGTGACCCATGATCGTGACGACTGGTGGGCGGGTTTTGAGATTTTCAGCTGTTTCAGCCCGCAACGCATCGCCAATATCATCAACCAAGCCAGCCATCCGTTCTGGCACATGCTCAGAGGTTTCGATATCAAACTCGGCGGCAATCACGGCGGCAGTTTCATAATCAAGCTGCTGATTAATATTCGCCAAAATGCCTTGCTTGAGCATTTCTTTGATAATATCGGCTGCGCCAACACTGAGTGCTTCGGATAACTCACGCACCGTCATGACCGGCCCAAGCTCAACTGGGCCACGTGGGCGGGCGGGAGCAACTGGGCGAGCCATAATTGGCGTACCACGGCCACGACCGCCTTGCTGATTGTTGTTTTGGCCACGGCCACCGCTGCCCCGGGGTGGAACGCCACCGCTACCACGAGGTGGAACGCCACCGCCGCCACCGCCGCCACCACGATTGCCACCTGGGCCGCCGCCACCACGGCTTTGGTTATTATTGCGGTTGCCACCACCGCCACCGCCGCCGCCACCAGAGCGGTTACGATCGTCTTCGCCGCTACGGGCAGGACGAGCACCACCAGGCGATTGAGGCCGATTGCGGTTACCACCGCTACCGCCACCACCGCCACGGTTGCCACCGCCACCACCGCCGCCGCCACGGTTACCACCGCTGCCGCCGCTACTAGCGGAGAAGCCTTCACGGCCAGATTTGCGATTGTTTGCGCGATCACTTACGCCATCGCGAGTATTTTTTTGAGAAACTGGCATCTATGGTCCTCCTAATACCCAACACCAAGGGGGTGTTGAGGTTTGGGAAGCCGAAGCCAGAGGCGAAGGCAGTGATGCGGCTTAGTTCATCGCAGCCTCCACCGCTGGTTCAGCATCGGGAAATTGATCAGCAATCGTTTGGAGTGCCTGCTGATCAATCGCGCTCAATTCAACGCGCAAGGCTCGTTCTAAAGCCCCGCGTTTCAGCGCATTCGTCCAACATGGGCGTTCAGCACAGAGATATGCACCACGGCCCGCTTGCTTGCCGCTTGGATCGACCACAACACTTTGGTCGGCCAAGCGCACAAGACGTACCAACTGACGTTTACTCTCGGTACGCCGACAAGCAACACACATGCGCTGTGGCACATGGCGTGGGCGCGGCGACTGCTTTTGAGCAGCCATAGGCTATGCCTCGGTATCCGTCTCGTCGCTGTCACCAGCCTCATCATCGATGATATAGCTAGCAATCAGCTTGTCATTGAAATAAATATTGAGTTTTTGGGCGGCGGCTCGCAACGCTACTTCTTCGCCAATTAGTTCAACTGGCAAGGGGCCATATTGTCGCCCTTGATAGGTGACCAAGGAATCGACCCGCACCTTGCGGGTTTCAACTTTGGCGGTTGAGAGCGCTGCTTCTTGCAGCATTTGTTCCGACGCGGCAGCCTCACGCGCTTCAGCAGCAGCCCGTTCTTCCTCTAAGAGTGAAGATGCGCTCTTGATGTCGATGCGCCAGCCAACCAGTTTGGCTGCCAAACGAACGTTTTGGCCCTCCTTGCCAATTGCCAACGACAATTGTTTATCTGGCACGACCACCGTGGCCGTTTTTTCGCCTTCATCAAGATGAACTTCGACGACTTGGGCTGGGCTGAGGGCGTTGGCAATAAATACCCGCATATCAGCACCCCATTGCACCACGTCGATTTTCTCGCCGTTCAGTTCATTCACAATATTTTGAATCCGAATCCCGCGCATCCCCACGCACGAGCCAACCGGATCGATGCCTTCTTGACGGGCATGGACGGCGACTTTCGAGCGTAAACCTGGTTCACGGGCGATCGATTTAATTTCAACCGTGCCGTTGTAGATTTCGGGCACTTCCATTTCAAATAAGCGTTTGATCAAATCTTTGTGGGTGCGCGAGGCGACCAAGCGCGGGCCACGCGGATCATCACGGCGAGCTTCCATCAAATAGACTTTGAGGCGTTGGCCATGGCGATAGTTGTCGTGGCTAATTTGCTCTTTTTGGGGCAAAATCGCTTCGGCTCGCCCAACTTCTAAAATTACGTTGCCTTTGGCGGTGCGCTGCACGGTGGCAGTGACAATTTCGCCTTCGCGATCAAAGTATTCGCCATAGATATGGTCGCGTTCAACTTCTTTGATCCGTTGCAATACCACCTGTTTGGCGGTTTGGGCGGCAATCCGCCCAAAATCGTCGGGCGTGCTTTCCACATAAACCGTTTCGCCAATTTCAACATCGGCGCGAACGTTACGGGCATCTTCAATATCGATTTCGAAGCGATCATCCATCACTTCATCGACGACTTGCTTTTCAGCGTAAACCCGAATCCGCCCAGTATTTGGCTCTAATTCAATCTTAACGTCAACTGGTGGTGGATTACTGCCCAAATAGCGCCGATAGGCAGAAATTAAGGCTTGTTCGACAACATCCTGCACCGACTCGCGGGGAATGCCACGTTCAGCGGCAATCTGTGAAATAGCTGCGTAAAAATCACTTTTCATATCTAGCCTCGCTTAGGGGGTGCAGTGGGTCAGGCATCAGCATAATACCTGCTTTGATCGAGCCACCCTGCGTTGGTTAACATTGCTGACAAGAAGAAACGTGGGGGACACCCACGTTTCGGTCTGTGTACTTCATTCTGGTTACAGTATATCACTACCACCAAGCCCGTGCAACCTAGGGAGTTGGAGCCGGATAGGCTTGTGGCACTGGGTATTGGGCTGGCTCCAAGGTTGGTTCGACGACCACATTGCCCTCGGCTGGGGTTGGGTAGGTTGCTGGAGTTGCCGCTGGAGCAGCACTGGTTGGTTGGCTGACCACCGGAGCGGTGGTTGGAGCCGAACCTGTGGTTGAACAACCAGCCAAGATTGCCAAAACTAAGAGACTAGCCAAAATTTGTTTGCGCATCTGTAAGAACCTCCATGGGTTTCAATCGCAGGTTATGCTACCGTAGCGGAGATAAAAAGTCAAAGCTTTGGTTTAACTGAGCTTAATCTTTTAAACCATGCTGTAAGCGCCAATCAGCCCCTAGCAAGCCAAACACTGCGGTATCGGTAAAGCGTTGCTCAACTAAATCGAAGTAGTTTTCGCGCAGCAGCCCTTCTTGGTGAAAGCCAAGTTTTTCGAGCACCCGCCGCGAACCATGATTAAGTGGATGAATCTGCGCCTCGATGCTATGCAATTTGAGGGTTGTAAAGCCAAATTGCAGCATGGCTTGCAACGCCTCGACCATAATACCTTTGCCCCACCACGCTGCGGCCAATTCGTAGCCAATTTCGGCTCGGGCATGCTCGTTCATAAAACGCCAAAAACCACCCGAGCCAAGCCATTCACCAGTTTCACGCAGGGTTATCGCCCAGCGCACGCCAATTTTTTGCTCAAATGATTGGCTGATGTTGTGCAAACGCCGTTCAGCTTGCTCTGGTGATTCCATTGGCAATTGGCCAAAATAGCGCAACACCTGCGGATCAGCCATAATCGCAAAAACTGCGTCCCGATCAGCCTGCACTGGCTGGCGTAATACTAAACGCTCGGTTTCTAATATGGGAAATTGGGCTAAAGCACTGGCTAAATCAAGCATAACACCTCAAATCTAGGCCGATTAACAACAATGACGAAACTCCAAGGAGCTTCGTCATTGCTCGATTGTCGATTCAGCAGTTTAGGCGCGTTTTTTGATCAACACCTTATCAATCCGCCGACCATCCATATCGATCACTTCGACATCGTATTCATCCCAAGTTACATGATCGCCAACGTTGGGCAACCGATGCAGTTCGTTCAACACATAGCCAGCAATCGTCACAAAGTCGTTATCATCATTAATTGGAATACTCAAGCGGGTTGCAATCACTTCGTATGATTCCGAGCCGTCGATCAGCCATGAGCCATCATCACGTTTGACCATGGTTTGTTCTTCGTTGGAGTCATATTCATCGCGAATATCGCCAACCAATTCTTCAAGCACATCTTCGAGGGTTAAAATTCCAGCAATTTGGCCATATTCATCGACAACCAAGGCCATGTGTGAGCCAGTGCGCCGAAACAGGGTCAACATCTTGGAAACTGGTTCGTGCTCCAATACATACGTTGGCGGGCGCACCAATTCACGCAATTGGCGTTGATCGTTGCCCAACATTGAAGGCAACACATCTTTAATATAGATCGTCCCAATTGCTCGATCTAGCGAATCACCTTCGTAAACTGGCATGCGTGAATAGCCATGTTCAACCGCAATCCGCGTAATTTCGTCCAAGGGAGTGTTAGCACTGACCGCTACAACATCAGGCCGTGGGGTCATCAACATGCGGGCTGTACGATCCGAAAAATCAAATACCCGTGAGATCAAGGCCTCTTCGTGCAAGGCGACCGTGCCGCCAGCCCGACCTTCGCGAGTCATATACAAAATATCATCTTCGGTTACGCTAGAATCGGGTTTTTTGTTTTGGCCAATTAACGTCAGAATCACTGTCGATGAGGTGGTCAAGACCCAGACAATTGGCCGGGTTAGCCACGAAAGCCAAGCCAGCAGCGGCGCTAAATTACGGGCAATCGCATCGGCATGCAGCAATGCTAAGCGTTTGGGCACAAGCTCACCAATAATCAACGAAAGATAGGTGATGAGCAATACAACCACCGTAAATGCAATTGAATCGGCATAGGGAGCGAGCGCAGGAACCGTTTTTAGGTATTCGGCAAAGGGCTTGCTAATGTTAGCACCCCCAAAAGCTGCTGCAAACGTACCAATTAATGTGATGCCAACTTGAACCGTGGCTAATAAACGATCAGGTTGGTCGGCGAGTTGCAGGGCTTTCTTTGCCCGAAGATCGCCATCGGCGGCTTGTTGTTCTAAGCGAGAACGCCGCGCCGAAACCATGGCTAGCTCCGATGCAGCAAAAACCCCGTTGGCAACCAGCAATACCAAGACAATTCCTAGCTCGCTGGCTATGTCACTTAGCATTCAATTGTTCCTTTCTCAAACTAGAATAGCTACAGCGTATGGATAATAGTTTATTCGGTTTGCAATGTAGTGCCTGCCCTCACCCCAACCCCTCTCCCACTGCGGCGGGCGAGGGGCGTTTCACTTAGTGGTTCCCCCTCGCTCGCTCGGCGGGCTAGGGGGCTAGGGGGTGAGGGCATCTATACTATTGTTAACAGCGCTGTATTATCACAAATTGTACCATTGTCTAGCCGATAGCTTGAAGCGTATTTAACCCCATTTAATCAGCTAAATCTAAGAATCATTCTCGTTTGACAGAAGTATTAGCGCGACGTATACTCTGCCAATCGCAATAAAAACTGTTTTTTCAGTATTAACCGATTTAACTACAAGCTTTGGCATTTGGAGGTTTCTGGCTCATGTATCGTTGGCTTTGTGCATTAACCCTTGTGGCAGTTCTCGCTGGCTGTGGCGCTGAAACTGCTCCTACCACTCAACCGACCCAAGCACCTGCTGCTGGCGAACTTGGGGCAATCAAGACCTATCTTTTGGGCAAAACTGGCGATTTGATCAATAGCAGCACCGCTTTGGAGACCGCAAGTCAGCGTTATTATGATTTGGCGAAAGCTGCCAATTTTGATTATGCGACCCTCTGGAGTAGCAAACAAGCCGAGGTTGGCACTGCATTAAACGATGCCAAAGCCGCTTGGTTGAAATCCAGCCCTACCTACGAGCAAATGGAAGGGATCGTTGCAGGCGTAAGCAGTTTGGCCGATTTCGATGTGACGCTTGATGCTGGTGCTTCGGCAGAAGAAGGCGGCGATAGCGTGGTCAATTATGATTTGACGTTAGCTGATGGCCGCACGATTGCCAAACCTGGTAATTTGTTTGGCGTAACCGAAAGCACGCTCTGGGGCACTTACGATGCCTTCCGCGTTACCGATGTTGAAGCTGATATCAATGGCAACGGCACGGTAGAATTTGGCGAATCGTTGCCCGAAGCCAATGTGCTGTTGGCCGCTGCCCAAAAGCTCAAAGCCACTGCAACCGAGCTTGATACCGCTGCCAAGGCTTGGGAACCAACCGACACCGATGCATTTAGCGCCTTGGTCGTGATGGTGCCAACCATGAACGAATATTTCGATTCATGGAAGAACTCACGCTTTGTGGCTGGCGATAGCAGCACCCAACGCGATTTTGTGGCTATCTCACGATTGGCCGATATTGGCGATATTTTGGGCAGTTTGCAGGTGGTGTACGATAGCCTCAGCCCTAAAGTTGCCGCGCTCGATGCCGACCAAGATCGCCAAATCAAAACCAATTTGCAAGCATTACGCGATTTTGTGGCCGATGTCTATAAAAAAGAACAAGCTGGCCAACACTTTACGGCTGAAGAATCCGATTTGCTTGGTGCTGAAGCCCAAAATCGTGCTGATGCAATTACAGGTCAAGTCAGCCAAATTGCTGCTCGTTTGAATATTAAAATCAGCGAATAAGCTGCTTATTCTCAGTATAAAATAGGTTCGCGAACGGATTAACAAATCCTCGTACAATAGATATGCTGGCTACACCACAGGTATATCTATGCTATCAATGAGCAAGAAGTTGCGACAGAGCAAGGTTGATGGAGCTGGGTGTGCGTCCCTCCATCAAGCAACTTAAGGAGCAAAGGGCGTGAACTGTTGGCATGCAGGTCACGTCCTTTGTCGGTTTACTATGCTGTTGCCCAACGTGAGCAGCAGCAAATCACATTTTTAGGAGCTTGTATGTGGTTGCGTCGTTTTTTGCTGGCGTTGGTCGTCTCTTTATTGCCATGGTCGGCCATGGCAGCCGAACCATCACCAGCCCAAGCCAGCGAATCGGTGCGTTCGCTGCTGGTGCAAGCCCAATTAATTCTCACCAATGATCCTGCTCAAGCCCAAAGCCTGCTTAACCAAGCCCAAGCCTTGTACGATCAGGCCTTGGCTAAAGATTTGACCAATTTAGCGCCCCAACAAGCAGCGGAAATCGCCACACGTTGGACCGATTTAGCCCAAGCCTTGGAAAAACAAGATGTGGCCGGATTTGCCCAACAACGGGCTTTGCTCTGGACGCATTTGCTCAAGGCCAGTTATGGAATTGTTGGTCAAGCGATCGATACTGGCAAACCTGAGCAAGCACTGCAATGGCTGCCCGTTCGCGAATTTCGCAATGCCACCCGTTTTTCGCGCCCCAACGGCGATGCTGCTCGGGCAATCGAGCAATGGAAACAAGCAGCCTACAGCGCCGCCGATGCGCGAACTGCCCTTGATGCCGATTTGTTGGATACCTATCAGGCCAAGCTTAACGAGAGTTTGCGCACTCTACGCAGCGCTGCCCAAAAAGGCAATTTAATTCAACAAGCTGAGGCTGGTGCGGCGATTCAAGGCTATTTTGCTATTTTAGAGCCAGCCTATCGTAGCCAGCACCCTGAGAAGGTCGATGCAGCTTTGGTTAATGCTGAAAACTTACGTCAAGCAGCACTCAGCAACAACCAGCTTGAAGCGGCAATCGGCAGCTTTGAAGGCTCGCTGAGCGGTTTTCGGGCGGCTCCCCTTAGCCCATCGGAGCAAGTACGCCGCGCTGGCCAGATGCGCCGTTTCTTAAGCTTAGTGCCAGTAGAATATGAACGAGGCGTGCGCAACGGCCAAGTTACGCTGGATCTCGAAATTCAAGAAGCAACGACCTTTCGCAATGGCGCAGCCGCTGCCTTTAGCGACCTCGAAAGCCTTTTGATCGCAATTGATTCGACCAAAACTCAACAAGTCGCCAGCGATCTACGCGAGCTGGAAACGATGCTGACCGCTGCAGCTCAACGGACGAGTGTGGCCGAGCCAGATGCGGTTCAAGCCAAAGTCGATCATATCACCACAACCTTGGCCGAAATTATGCCCGCCGAGTGGCAGAAATCCAGCCTCGAAGGCGATTTCGATGTAATCGCTTCAATGCTTGATCAGATGGAAAATGCGGTGGCTGGCGACCAATATGATCTCGCCGAATCGGCCCGTTTGGAAGCCTACGCTGTGTTGGAATCTGGCCCAGAAGCGCGTTTGATTGTGTTTGCTCCTGAATATAAAGCGCCAATTGAAAACCTGTTTTGGTATGGCAAAGATGAATTTACTGGCCTAGCTGAGTTGATTCGCCAAAAAGCTTCGCTCAGCGATATTCGCGCTAGCCGCCAAGCCTTGGATAAACAATTGGATTTAGCCCAAGATGCGCTTGGCGGCTCTAGCACGCCCGAAGCGGTAGCAACTAGCGCCGCCGTGATTGTGTTTCGCGAAGGCTTAGAGGCGGTGTTAATTTTGGCTTCGTTGTTGGCAAGCCTCAAAATTGGCGAACAACGTGGCTATCGCAAACCAATTTGGATCGGTGCAACCCTCGCCATGTTAGCAACGGTATTGACGTGGGTGCTGGCGCGGGGCTTGATCACCGAACTGATTCGGCGTGGCGATCAAGAAAAGATCGAAGCGATTGTTTCATTAATTGCCATCGCCGTGCTGTTGTTAATCACCAACTGGTTTTTCCACAAAGTCTACTGGACTGGCTGGATGGCCAATTTTCATGCCCAAAAGCGCCGAATTATTGGTGGCAAGGCTGGGCTTTGGCTCGGTTTGATCACCTTGGGCTTTACCAGCATCTACCGTGAAGGCGTTGAAACTGTGCTCTTTTTGCAAGCGCTCGTGCTTGAAGCCAGCACCCAAGTGGTGTTAGCCGGCGTGGCTATGGGGCTTGGTGGCACAGCCTTGGTTGGTGTGCTGGTCTTTGGACTGCAAGCCAAATTGCCCCATAAGAAGATGCTGATCGTGACTGGGGTGATGATTGGCGCGGTCTTGTTGATTATGGTTGGCAACACCATGCACATTATGCAGTTGGTTGGCTGGATGCCGCTGCACCCAATTCGTAGCCTCGAAATCCCCTACTGGGCCAATATGTGGCTGGGTTTCTATGCGACGTGGGAAGGCATTGCGGCCCAAGTTGCAGCTGGCGCATTTGTGATTGGCTCTTATGTGATTGCCGAGCACTTGCAGCATCGCAAAACTGAGGTTGCCGTCAAACGCCAAAGTGCAACCGCCAAATAAATAATGAAATGCCCTCACCCCAACCCCTCTCGCAAGAGTAGGTTTTAACGCCCCCTCACCCCAACCCCTCTCCCGCTGCGGCAGGCGAGGGGCTTTGATTTAAAGCCGTGCGAATTTTAGCTGCTCAAACTAGCATTTAACCTGCAAAAAATTAACCATTTTGCCCAATCTTCATCGCTACTTCATCGTTTATTAATCTTTTATTGACCTTTGGGACGTGAGCAAGGACGTTGTTTCGGACTATCTAGCTTTATAGTGAGCGCAGTCTAATCAACCACTGCTTGAAAGGAGCAAACGGTCATGGCAAGCATCAATAAATTACTCGATAAGCCAGGTTTTGGCATCGCCATTTTGCGGATTGTCGTTGGTTTTATTTTCTTTATGCACGGTTTGGATAAATTCAATGGCGGGATTGAGGGAACCGCTGGCTTCTTGACTAGCCTTGGAATTCCAGCGCCAACCTTTATGGCAATTTTGTTGATTGCAACGGAATTGATCGGCGGGATTATGTTGATGCTCGGCTTGTTTACTCGTTATGTTGCAGTGGCTGAAGCAATCGCTATGGTTGTGGCTTTGGTTACCGTGCACTTGGATGCTGGCTTCTCATCACGCGAAGGTGGCTACGAATATGTGTTGGCGTTGATCGCTGCTAGCGTGGCTTTGGTGCTGCTTGGCTCAGGCTCATTGGCGCTTGACAACTTGCTCAGCCCACGCTTGACTGGCCGCCAAATCACTGCCCGCGCCTAAAAACTACAGATAAACAATGCAACCCCGCCAAGCGACTAGGCTGCTTGGCGGGGTTGCTTATGTTAACAATCACAGCTACAGCAATCGCCACATTCGCAGCAACTGCCACATTCACCACAGCCCCCACATTCGCAGCAACTACAACCATCGCCTTCGCAGGCATCGGTGGCATCGCAACAGCAGCAGGTGCATTGGCAACAATCGCAGCAATCATCGTCACAACACACGATACGTGAACGATGCGAGTGGTGGTGACGACGGCTACGACTCTGACAACAGCATAAGGCTGCGCCCATCGCTACATCGCGCTTACGATCTTGATAATGGCCTGGCGGCGGAACCGGGTGTGAACTAGCTGGCGGCAACGAGCCAGGCGGCAACATCGAGGGATCATTTGGATTGGATTGTGGTGGATAGCCTTGATATGGTTGTTGCGGATATTGGCCTTGATAGGGCGGCTGTTGTGGATATTGACCTTGATATTCAGGGTTTTCGTGGGGCTTGAGGGCGCGGGTTGGCCCAGTATAAGCGCGGTTGGGGTCGCGCCGTGAAGGATCGTCATCGTAATCGCTGGCCATGGCTGGTAATAAAGCCGCCGCAACTGGCAAGACCGTGGCACAAGCCAAACTATGGCGTTTGCATGCGCCAAAGGCTTTCGAGCCAATTGCTGGCAACATATTCAGCAACAACACTTCAACCAAATGTGCTTGCAGCAAGCTCAAACGTTGCCATTGTTGGCGCAAATTGGCAAAAGCATCGTTGAAGATTTTATGGGCAACCGTGCGCAATTCGGCTTGGGGCGTGGCACACAAGGCATTGAAATGGCCACGGGCTTGATCTTCAGCCACATCGTTGTAGCTATCGAGCAGCAACATCATGCGGCCATACATACGGCCCATTTGCTCAAGTGGCTCGGCATTGCTCGGTTGGTTGGCCAAAATCGCCGTATGCCGAAACGCCGCACCCACCGCAGCTTCAGTCGGAGCCGAATAGGTGCAAAAATCGGCATTGACCAAGGCCTCGACTTCAGCCTGAGCGACGGCTTGTTGGCGCAATAAAGCTGGCTCGAAGCCCAACTCACGGGCGGTTTGCTCAGCTTTTTTATCCCAACGTTTAGCAACCGTGTTAGCAACCAAGGGCACTTTACCAGCCCAACCATCGCGATCGGCCACATTATCGCGCAGCCGAATTGCGGCCATCAGCAAACTTACGGCGGCAGCATAGCGTGAACCATGATTATCAGCAGCGACCACATCGAGCGCCCGAAAACCACGTAACGCGCAAACACTCGTGCGGCGGGAGCCTTGCTCAGCGCGTTGAGCTTCGTACAACGCCGAAAGCAAAGCAGCATCGTAATTGGTGGTAATGCGAGCAACTTGGCCATGCTGGTCGCGCAAGGTTAGGCACATACCACAAATGTGGCTCCACCACGCGGCATGGGTCGGTTGATCGAGGTGCGGCGAGCACCCACGCAGAACTCCAAACATAGCAGACCCTTTCTCAAAAAGAACATCGCAGGAAACGGCCAATGGGGATTAAAAATCTTGCAAAACATACGTGGGTTAGAGCTGGATTGTTGCGAAAAAAGAGCTTGAGGTCAATTCCCCAAGCTCCTGATCGTGATTAAGCGGCGGCTTTGGCGGTTTCAGGCTCTGGTTGCCATGGTTCATCCCATTGTTGGTAGCTGCTGGCTGGTGGATTGCGCTGCAACACTCGGCGCAACACAAACAAGGCGCTACAACCAACAATCAACACAATGCTGGTCAAACGGGCGGTCGAGAGGCTATCGTTACAAATCGCGCCACCAACGCCGCCAGTACAGAGCTTATCAACCCGCAGATCTTCGATCCAAAAGCGGCCAATCGAATAGAGCACACCATAAATCAGCAATGAATCGCCGTTGCGTAAGCGCCCACGAAAGCGGCGTTCGATAAAGACAATCGAAAACAACACGCCTAAATTCCAAAGCGATTCGTATAAAAAGGTGGGATGAAAACGGGTTGAGGCATCATATTGTTCAGTGCCACGAATCCGATATTGAGCTGGAATATCCAAATTCCAGGGCAAACCGTTGCTAACTGGGCCGCCGTAGGCTTCGTTATTGAAAAAGTTGCCCCAGCGCCCAATCGCTTGACCAACACTCAAACATGGAGCCAAGACATCCATCCAGGTCAAAGCATTGGTTTTGGTGCGCCAGGCGGCGATGATCACCGTCAATACTGCGCCAACGATCGCTCCGTGAATGGCCAAGCCGCCCTTTGTAGTGTTGATCATATCGATAAATGGGCCATCACGATATTGCGGCCACGATGAAGCCACATACCAAATTCGCCCGCCGGCAACGCCCAAAATCAAGCCAACGATCAACCAATCCCAAACGATATTGGGATTATAGCCACGGGCGCGGGCACGATGAGCGCCGAGCCAGCCCCCCAGCATAGCGCCACTCAAAATTGCAATCGCATACATACGAATTACAATCGGGCCTAACTCAAGCAAATTCGGACCAAACGGCGGATGCATAGACTCTCCTTTGCACAATTGCTTGGGCCATTGTAGCACGGCCTAATCCAGCGTTTGCCGCCATTCAGCCTCAAGCAAACCAAACGAGCGATTGTAGATTGCTGCGTAATTGGCTGCGCCAGGTTGACGTTCGCCACCCGAAATATACAATTGATCGAAGGCTTCACGGCCATAGTTATTAATCAAATAATCGACAAAACTCGCCCATTGATAATAGAGCACGTTCATACCATCGATGCCAACGCCAGCATAGTGGGTTGCCAAGGGTAAGGCTTGCCCGTTGGCCTGATAATCGCGGGCAAAGCTCGTAAAATCGCTGGCACTGCCCAGCCAATAACGGCCAGCGCCCCAAGTTGCAAAACCCTCAGAAAGCACCAAGTCGGTGCTCAAATGGGCAGCGCCATAGCGATCCTGCTCTAATTGATGGACAAATTCATGAGCAGCAATATTCACCACACGGCTGCGTGCCACCCCAGCACAACTATAGATATAAATCACTCGCACATCGGAGTAGGTTACGCCATGGAAGCCACATTGGGCATCTTGGCTGATCACCACCGTAACCCGTTCGGCCAAACGGATATTGGTACGTTCTTGAACATAATCGAGGGCAATTTGCAATTCGCTGGCTAACTCGTTACTTTGGTCTTGATACAGCTCAGCTTCGAGTACCAAATCGATTTGGTTGGAGCTGCCAGCGGCGTTGCTTTGCTCAATCGCTTGTAACGTTGTGGGCGGCAAGGGGGTAAGTTGGCTTTGCGGCACACTCGCCGCAGCATCATTAAAATAGGCACTCAACGGAGCATACTGATTTTTGGGTTGATTAAGCTGATTCACAATCAACAATAACAAGCCCAACAGCACCGCAATTGGCCCAAGTGTTGCCCAATCCAATGGTTTTTGTCGCCGCATTGCCAACCCCAATCACACATCAGCAGCGGCTATTGTACCACTCACAATTGATCGCTAAGCTCAATCACCGTAATCCCCTTGGCATCGGCCACCGCAAAACGTTAGTTAGCTTGATCAAAGGCAAACGGTGGGGGAATCAACTCTGGCTTCATTAATAAACTACTGGTTTGCGTGCCTGTATTAAGCTGTGGCCAGCGCTGAATAATCTTACCAGTCGTACAATCGAATAATTTTGGGTGCTTGTAAAAACCAATTAAATAGCGCTCGCTTAATGGCATCATGGTGCCAACAATTTCCTCAGCTTTGACAACCGAACGATAGCGACGATTAATCAGATCGTAGCTACCAATGCTATAAGGGCCACTATGGAACAGCGGATCTTCGTGATACTTAGGAGATTCTTCATCATCTTCCGGATATTCGCTGTTAACAAGGATTAAGGTTTGATCATCAAGAAACGCTGCGGCACTAATCTCAGCAACTATTGGATAGGCAAATTCAAAGTGATTCGAATCAAGCATACGGGGATCGGCTAATACATCGGCTACTTCATACAGCACGAAGGTATCATACGGATGCCAAATCCAACCAGCATTCAACAACCACCGACCACCAGGGCTTTGGATTAAGCGCGAGTGAAATATATCCATCGGATTACGATCATCCGTTTCGGCAAACCATAACCTTAAGCGCTCAATGAGGGTTTTATTCAACGAGGCTGCTGAACGCCCGGTGCGGGCCTCTTCAATTTCAAGTTTGAGATAACGTTCAGGGCAATGGATCAACAATTCACGCCCTTGAGCATCGTGAAGAAACCCAACGGGATATTCATAAATAGTAGCATGGTATTTATCACGCGTTAACGTTCGTAGTGGCTTATGCCGATCAATCAGCATTCCCGCTGTGCCAAGGCGCTGGTAAATAACTGCTAAATCACCAGATGTCGATTGCACCGCCGCGTCAAATGTTTGACCATAGCCACGATGAAATCGGTCAGCAGTTCCATTAAGTTGATAGATTGTTCCAGTCACCCAATCAATCAGTTTCTGTTTGTCCCAACAAAGCGAACGCACACCAACCGCTGAAATTCGATATTCTCGATAGTGCATTACTAACCCTCAATAATCTCGTTGCCCACTATAGTATAAGAAGAATCTCCTTGTATTAACCATCGATTGATGGAGAATGTAGTTAACTGAGGGCGAGAACTGCTGTTATTAGCCCTATAAACTCAATTCAATCACCGTAATGCCCTTGGCATCGGCCACCGCAAAACGTTGGTTAGCTTGATCAAAGGCGATTGGCGGGATGGATTGATCAAGCCTGCCGATCATGCTATGGGTTTGACGGCCTGTGGCTAAATCGGGCCAGCGCTGCACAACCTTGCCCGTGGTACAATCGAACAATTTTGGATGATCGTAAAAACCAACCACATAGCGTTCGCTCAGCGCCATAGCTGTGCCCACAATCTCCTCGGCCTCGACGGTGGCGCGAAATTGGCGATTGAGCAGATCGTAGTAGCCGATGCTATGTGCGCCGCGTCGTTGTACCAGCGTATCAACCAAATCGGCACTCAGGTTAGCAAATTCATCGGTGATAATCAGCAGGGTTTGTTCATCTAAAAAGCTGACCGAGCTAATATCGACTTGAATTGACGGACAAAAACCTTCAGTATCGAGGATTTGCGGTTGTGCCCAGATCTCATCAACGTTGTAAATTGCCACGGTATGGGTCGGTTGCCACTGCCAACCAGCGCTCACCAACCATTTGCCTTTGGGGCTAACACTTAATCGCGAATGAAAAATCTCGACTGGCTTGCGTTCGGCTTCATTCAGTCGTCGATTTGTGACAACATCTTCAAGCTCAAGTTGATTGTATTTTTCGGGGCAATGCACCAATACTTCATTCAAATCGGCATGTTGAAGAATCGCGATGGGATACTCATAGCTGTCGGCGTAGTAGTAGCTGCGGTTAATTTCGCGCACAATTTGGCCATTGTTAAGCACTAAACCCTTGGTTCCTAAGCGCTGATAAATTACCACGACCTCACCTGAAGCCGATTGCACCGCCGCATCAAAGCCAAACGGATAGACCGTTGATGAACGTTTAATCGGGCCATCCAACTGATAGCGCGTGCCACCAGCTACCCAATCGACCAAGCTCTGGTCATGCCAACATAACGAGCGCACATTCGGCGCAGCAATCCGATATTCACGAAAATTCATATCAACCTCAACTATTTTGGGCAATTTAGGCTAAAGCAGCAGCCATGCCACGTTAATAAAATCATTGCAATAAGTCTATTGCATCGCATTAACTGCTATGGTATACTTCTGTAACGTTTCAGAAACACTGCCGTTGCTTGAGCGTTTCTCCTCAGAAAGGTCGTCGGGCAAAGTACGGCAAACACTGCGCCAACGACCTGGATGCGCTTACCTCGCGTGTTCGAAGCATACTCTCCTTGAACTTCCAACCCAGTCGCTTTGGTTCTCCCGATCGGGGCGGCTGGGTTGGAGGTTTTCAGCGTTAGCAGCGTTGTGAAAGGCAGCCAATGTATAGCACCACCAAAAATGCCAAAACCCGCGAGCAAATTGCTACCATGGTAGCCCATGCCTTCGAAGGCATGCAGCTTGCCCCCCACGAACAAGCAATTCAAGAACTCAAAGATGGTTGGTTTAATGCTGCCTACGCCATCAGTTTAGCCGATGGCCGCGAAGTTGTGCTCAAAATTGCGCCACTACCTGATGCCGATGTGCTGAGCTACGAGCGCAATATTATGCAGACCGAAGTCGCGACCATGCGCTTGGTCCAGCAAAATCCAGCGATTCCTGTGCCAACAATTTATTTTTTTGACGAAAGCTTGAGCATGTGCGATTCGCCTTACTTTTTTATGCAAAAAATTGCTGGCGATAATCTCGAACATGTGCGGGCAGCGCTTGAGCCAGCAGTCCAAGCCAAGGTTGATCAGCACATCGGGGCGATTATCCACGAAATCAATCAATTTAGCGGCAGCTATTTTGGCTACGAAGGCAACCCCAAACTACGCGGCGATAGCTGGAAAGCCACATTTATCACGTTAATCGATGCCTTGTTGGCTGATGGTCAGCGTAAAAACGTTGAACTTGAATATAGCTATGCTGAAATTCGCGCGGCGGTGTTGAAGCATGCCGCTGCGCTTGATGAAGTTACCACGCCTTATCTGGTACATTGGGATGCTTGGAACGCCAACTTTTTTGTGGAGCATGACAAGATTGTTGGGATCATCGATTTTGAGCGGGCGCTATGGGGCGATCCCTTGATGGAAGCCCAATTTCGGCCATTCTCGGGCGAAAGCCTGAGCAATTTTATGCAGGGCTATGGCAAAATAGCTTTTACGCCTGCGGAAGAACAGCGCAATCAACTGTATTCGTTATATTTGGCGCTGGTGATGGCGATCGAATGCTACTATCGCAATTACGATACCGATTTTGTACGCACAATTGCCCGTCAACTGCTCGGCGCAACCATGGATTGGCTCAAGGCTGATTAGATTGTATGGCAACAGCTAGCATTGAAAAATTAGGAACCGCTCCCATCGGCAAGTTGCTATTAGCGATGTCGTCGCAAACCACCATCTCGCTGTTGGTCTATACAATTTATAGCATCACCAATACCTATGTACTTTCGATTGGAATTAATGGTTTAGCGGCGGCGGGTGCTGCAATTATCGCGCCGGTGCTCTTGGCCTTGGGAGCAGTTTCAACTACGGTTGGTGCTGGCGGAGCTTCAGTTGTTTCACGCGCCTTGGGAGCACATCAGCCCGATCGAGCAGCGCGAGTTGTTGCCAATACCTTCATTATTTTTTGGGCGGCGGCACTCATTATCAGCGTGATTGGCACGTTGGCAATTGAGCCAATTGTCTATTTGTTGGGCGCGACCGAAAGCATTGCGCCCTACGCCATCGACTATGGTCGCATCATCTTTTTGGGCGCAATTACTAGCACAGGCTACTCGGCAATTATCCGCGCCGACGGCAATACCGGCTTTTCAACCGCGATCTGGATCATTCCGGTTAGCCTGACGATTGGATTTTGGTGGTTGTTGGTGATTGTTTTTCCGCTGGGTATGACAGGTGCAGCCATTGCGACGGTGCTTGGGCAGGCTGCTTCAGCTGGCATGAGCATCTATTTTTTCTTTTTTCGCAAACAACGCTCATATAACATACGACTGAGCTACTTTAAGCCCGATTGGGCGATTATGCGCGAAATTTTGCTGATTGGCTCGCCCTCGCTGATTAAAAATCTCAGCGCTAGCATTATGGCAATTGTGACCAATAATCTGTTGCGAACGCTTGGCGGCACTAGTGCTTTGAGCGTTTTTGCGATTGTTGGCAGCTTGTACAGCGGCTTGATGACACCGCAAACTGGAATTATTCAAGGCATGCAGCCAATTGTCGGCTATAATCTTGGGCAGCGCAATCTTCAGCGCGTATGGCAAACAATTAAGCTTTCGCTGCGAGCAGCGGTTGGCTATGGCCTACTGATTAGCAGCATATGCTTGATCATTCCTAGTGGCTTGATTTCGCTGCTCTCGCATGACCAAGCCTTGATTGCCGAAGGCCAAACTGCCTTGCGTTTGTTAGCACTGGCCTATCCATTAACCGGAATTTCGCTGGTCAGCGCGGCGGCCTTACAAGCGGCAGGCTGGGCCAAACAAGCCCTATTGCTGCTAGTTGGCAGCATTATTGGCATTAAACTGCCCATTTTATTGCTTGGCTCACAGCTATTTGGCCTAAATGGCATTTGGGCCGCCGAAGCTATTTCAGAATTATTGCTCTGTGGCGCAGCTTTTTGGTTGCTGAACAAACTGCGCCAACAAACCTATCAGCCACTTGGTCCAGAAGGGAATTAGTAGGTCGCGTTATGGCATCATTGACGATTGAACAAATTGCAGAATTGGCGCATGTCTCGATTGCAACGGTTTCGCGGGTGCTGAACAATCAGCCGCATGTACGGGCCGAAGTGCGCGAACGAGTGCTCGCCGTGATGCAGGAGCATCATTACACCCCGCATGCAGCAGCGCGAACCTTGGCAGGCCAACGCCCCAAAGTAATTGCGGTCTTTATTTCGCGCACTACTGCCACAATCTTTCGTAACCCGACCTTTTCGCACCTGCTTCAGGGCATGACCGAGGCTTGTAATGCCAAGGGCTATGTATTAATGGTCTCGTTGGATAGCGCCAATCGGGCCGATGATCCAGCGACTAAATTACTGAATGGTCGCAGCGTCGATGGCCGAATCGTGATTCCCAATACAATCAATGATCCATTGTTACCGCAACTGATCGCCGACCGCGTGCCGATGGTGCTGGTGGGCAAACATCCCTTGCTGCATCATATTGTCAGCGTCGATATTGACCATTTTGCGGGTAGCTACCAAGCAGTGCATCATCTGCTGAAACTTGGCCATCAATCGGTTGGCATGATCGTTGGCTCGTTGCATGCACTGGCCACCCACGATCAGATTGAGGGCTATCAACAGGCCTATCGCGAGGCAGGTTTGCCAATTCACCCAGCATTGATTGCCACTGGAAATGAGACTGAACAAGGCGGCCAAGCGGCAATTGAGCAATTACTAGCCTTGCAACCACGGCCAAGCGCCCTGTTTGTCAGCAGCGCCGTGATGGCCACAGGCGTATTACAAACCTTGCATACCCAAGGGCTGCGCGTGCCTGATGATATAACCGTGGTCTGTTTTGATGATGTGCCAACTGCCGCCAGCCTCAACCCCAGCATGACCTCGTTGCACCAACCAATGTACGATCTTGGTGCAACCGCCGCCAATGTGTTGATCGAGCTGATCGAAGGCAAAACTCCTAGCAGCGAAAATACCATTTTGCCAATTAGCATGATCGTGCGCCACGAAAACGAGGTTTGGGGTGGCTAAACATTTCAAGGAGTGGGAAGCGTGATTGGATTCTGTTCAATGATCGTGCCATCTATTCCCACAACTTCTAGTCGAATTGGCGGATTATGTTTGGGCATGACCAAGCCAGTAATCGTATTCCCAGTAACAACCAAGCTGTTACCATCGCTCAATATAATTCGCAGTTGCTTAATCGTTTCTGGATGTTGAATATAGCCATAGCCAATGTAATTTGGTTGTCCACCATCATTGCTCAGATAAAAACCATACGGCTTCTGAGGCCCAAGAATATCAAGGGACTGGCTACGGATTGAGAATTCGCCTAAAGTTTCAACTCCAGTCAACAAACCAATTGCTTTGCCTCTTGCTGAATCGAGCTGATACACAAACAGCATTCCCTCGTTAAGCCCTGCCACTGGATACATTTGAAGATTCTGAATCTGCTCATTCTGAAATGGCTTAAGAATGATTGCCTCAATCTTCCGTGAATCAATACTATTGATTGGCGAAGGAGTAAGCGGCTGGGTTGTTTGTTGTTGGCGACAACCGATGAGGATCACCAACAGCAGCATAGCTACGATCAAACGTTGCATAACCTACTTTCTTTGATCATCCCTCGGGCTTTGATTGATGTGTTCACCACGAGGGATGATCGACATTACTTACAAGTGGTAATTTATATTCTTGGATCTATTGGTACAACGTATAATATTCCCAGTGTGTTTCCCCAGGAAAATACGTTTCGGCAGAAAGTTGGAATCCTGAGTTCATCCAAACATTATAGGCATATGATGTCCAGGTTAAACCTGGCTGAGATTGGATTGAATTATAAACATTGACATTGGGGAAATTGATCGACCATGTAAGTAATTCATAGTGGGTCTTTGAGGTTTTTACACGATATGTTTCTTCTGATACTTGGCAAGTAGGATTAACTTTGTACTGAACCGATGTATCAAGTTTGTAGACCCCTCCGCCCATGGTAAATGAGCGCGAAATACTCTTATAATATGATCCACAAGCTTGGGTATTAGCAGGAGCTTTTTGTTTATCATTGGTAAGTTGTAAATGGAGTGTATCAGCAAGTTGTTTAGAAGCAAGCCGATCCAACGTAGTATCCCCGGTAATAAAGACATATTCGCCGTATCCTTGTTTTTGTGCGTCCTCTAGAGGCATGCTATAGACACTGATACTGCTTCCCTTTTCGCATGGATGATTCTTGGCGGAATCAATCGATTCGCTACACATAGCACTTACATCAACCGCCACCAAAACCATTTGGCGTGATTGCTCTTGTGCTTCGACTGGCGTAAATTGTGTCACAATGAGCATAAGTACCACTGATGCGATCAGGCTGAGTTTTTTGAACATGGAAATCTCTCCTTTACAAGAATGGCGAAAAATCATAGCATCACTCTTTTTAATATTACACGTATTAAAAAGATATGATATTTAATGAAATTATTATTTAAATCGAGTTATAAAATATATAATCTAACGAAGAAAAATATTTAATCATTAAAAATAATTAAATACAAAATAGAGAGTTCTTAGATCTAATGTAAAGCAACATATGCTAGGATAGCTATATCACTGTATATTTAGAATTAATTGTGAGATAGGATAGAGAAGAAGCACGGTTGAATATCTCTCAAAACAGATGAGAGCATATATCTCTTTATTATGCAATATACATTTTAGGCATAATAGTAAAGCTTTGATAATTTATAAGATCTAAATTTAATAAATCAATTCACATAAAATACATACTTATATATTCTAAAATACATGGTTGTGTTCATTTGTAAACCTGAAATACCCATACCTACAAGAAGATAAATAAAGGCACAAAATAAAAAAGCCCTGCTACTCGACTGAGCAGCAGGGCTGAATTTTACTCTTCGGCGGGTAAGGGCGCTGGCACATAACGGCCTTCGACCTTCTCAGCCAGCACAAAATAGGGGCCAGTGCGCATCCAGCCAAACAACCACAAATCTAATTCCATCAGTAACGTGATGGTATAGAGTGCCCAGTAAATTGGCGAAGTTGGGGTAAGGTGGCGACGCATCGCGCGGCGAGCGACAATTTCGCGCTGTGCACCAGCCGAAGCGTTCACGGCCTCGTCGGTCAACACGGTTGCGCTGGCAGCTTTGGCAGTTTTACGCTTGGCAATCAACGATTCACCCAGTTTCATCAGCACATGCTCAACAAACGAGGTAAACACGCTATTCCAAAATACGACTTTGACAGGCTTCAAGCCTGCTTCTACCAAAGCCGCCTCAACATCGTCCCAGGTTTTGAGATCTTTGATGTGGTCGGATTTACGTCGTGCTTCGCGCTCGAAATCGTAGACCCCTTGCTTGACAAAGAATTTGCCCAAGCGCTTGGAGATATTGATAATTGGCTGAATTGGCGACATTTCACGGGTATTCGAGAAGATCGCCACCCGTCCGCCAACTTTCAAGACCCGCGCCGTCTCGACCAAATAATCGTGGATGACATCGCGGGGAAAGTGTTCGAGCACATCGACCGAGAGCGATTTATCGAACGCGCCATCGACAAATGGCAAACGCCGCGAATCAGCTTGCGCCAATTCCATCTCGGCTAAAGCTTGGTCGGCGAACAGCACCGCTGGATCGCTGCCAACCAGCAAGCCAACGGCATCGGCGTTCCATAAGCCAAAACGACCATTGCCACAGGCATTATCAAACACAATATCGGTTGGCTTAAGCTCGAGCATGCGCCGAATTTGGCGATGACGCACGCCTGCTGCCAATAATGGGGGAGCCATCTCACGATAATCAAGCTCCTCGCCCATGCTTTCTTCTTCGGAAACATATTTTGAAATATAATCAAATTCGGTTTGTCGCGGCATTAAATCAATATAGCCCTTGTGAATGGGATATTGATTGCGGCAGCCAGCACATAAGACATGCTCAGCATAGACCGCCAAATCCCGTGAGTTACACGTTGGGCATTGCAACAACCGATAAAGTTCACGTCCAACCATAGATCAACCTTTCTGTTGTCGTAGCTAGCGTGCTAGTATAGCAGAAATTCATCAATTGCTAGCGATTTGGGCCAGAATAACCCGATTGTGCTATCATGCTGGCTGAGCGTTTGTTCTCAAATTGTGAGTTTAAGCTATGCCTGTTTTGATTCAATTAACCACTGCCGACCATGGCGGGCGGGTGTCTACCGGCAAATGTGGCACTGCTGAATGTGGCGTGAGTTGTAATTGTGGCTGCCCATATACCGCGATGGAAAGTCGTGGGCGCACCGAAACAATCGAAATCATCGAAGCTCAATATCCCAATCAATGGCTCGGTTTAGTCATTCCACCTGAAGAAGATGAGTTTATGCCTGAGCGAGCGATGTTAGTGGCCCATTCGCACGATGATAACGAAGTCTGGGATGCAATGAGCCGTGTGACTCATAACCAAGTGGTGCATGTCTATTTTAATGGTCAATACAACGCTGATTATGTCGATTGGGCTGATAGCCAACCCGCCAGTTATGGCAGTCGCTTGACCCAAGCCTCACCCTTCGGCGGCGAGATGATTAGCTTGATGCCACTATGACAATCCAGCAAACCCAACGTTTATTAAAGGTGCAAATCCTTGGGATGCTCGATTACAACGCCGCTTGGGAATTGCAACGCGAATTAGTCAGCCAACGCAGCGCTGAAACGATTCCCGATACCTTGGTATTGTTGGAGCATCCTGCCACTTACACGATTGGGCGCTCGGGCGGCTATGAGCATCTTTTGGTCAGCCCCGAAACCCTGCAACAACGTGGCGCAGCCTTGATCGAAGTTGATCGCGGGGGCGATATTACCTACCATGGGCCAGGCCAGCTAGTCGGCTACCCCATTTTGCAAATTCGCGATCATGGCCGCGATTTGCATCAATACTTGCGCATGCTCGAAGCAGTGATCATCGAACTGCTGGCTGAATATGGGCTAAGTGCGCGACGCTTTCCTGGTTATACTGGCGTATGGGTGGGCGACCGCAAAATTGCCGCGATTGGGGTGCGCTCGAATACCCGTGGCGTTACGTCGCATGGCTTTGCCTTGAATGTCACCACCAACTTGGCTGATTTTACCGCAATCGTGCCCTGTGGTATTCACGATTATGGCGTAACCTCGTTGGCCGAATTATTGCCCGTTGTGCCAGCCTTCAACGATGTGCAACAACGGCTTATTCGAATTTTCCTACGCGTGTTTGATCTGCATTTGATCGAGCCTGTTTAGCCGAGGAACCGCAACCATGCCAACCATCCTCTCTGTTTGGGCGCACCCCGATGATGAAGCATTTGGCCCTGTTGGGGTGCTGGCCCAAGCCCATGCTGCTGGCTATCGCACGGTCATTATTACCGCAACCCATGGCGAACTAGGCCAAATTAGCCCTGAACTAGCAATCAATCCTGAGAACTTAGGATCAGTGCGTTTGGAAGAACTGCATCAAGCCTGCCAAGCAATTGGGGTTGATCGAAGCATCGTCTGGGATTATCCCGATGGTGGTTTAGCGTTGGCCAACGCCACCGAGTTGCGCGATAAGATTGTAGAAGTGTTGAATGCTGAGCAACCAGCCATCGTGCTGACCTTTGGGCCTGATGGAATTTATGGTCACCCCGACCATATTGCGATTAGTATGGCCACAACCCAAGCTTTTGCCCAATATTTGGCTTTGCACCCAACGATTGAGCAGCCGCGCTTGTATTATCAAAGCGTTGCCCCAAATAGCCCGCGCTCAGTCAACGCCGCCAGCAGCAATGAATATCCCGACCCATTGCCAGCCACCACAATTATCGATGTGAGCGAGTATGCCGATACCAAACGGGCGGCTTTGGAAGCCCACGCAACCCAGCGCCACGATTGGCAACAATTCCTTGACCAAGCCGATTGGTTTAATACGGTCTATCTCCATCGCGTGTATCCTTCGTTCGGATTGAACGATCAGCCAGAAACGACACTTTTTGCATGAACACCAAACTTGAAACGAAAACCCAAACAACGGCTGGCCGCAGTATCGCGCTAGCCGCTTTGTTATTAATGGTTGGCAATTTTGCCAGCCGCATTCTTGGCCTTGTCCGCGATAAAGTTATTAACCACAATTTTGGGGTGGGAGCCGAAACCAGCCTCTACTCGTTGCTCAGTGCTGTACCAACCCAACTCTACGATTTTTTGGTTGGCGGTTTGGTCAGCGCGGCGCTGGTTCCAGTCCTAACTGATTACATCGATCAGCACGATGATGGCGATCTTTGGCAGATTATCAACACCATTTTGACCATGCTGGCGCTGGTGCTTGGCCTGCTTGGTGGCTTGGTCTGGATCTTTGCCGAGCCGATCAATCAGGTGCTAGCTGCCAAAATCGTGGCCAGCCCAACCATGCTCAGTCTTGGCGTATCAATGCTGCACTCGATGGTGATTGCGGTGGTTTTTATGTGTTTGTCGGGCGTGCTGACAGGCTTATTACAAGCGCAACGCCGCTTCTCATTACCAGCGTTTACCTCAACGGTCTTTAATTTGGCCTTGATTGTGCTGATTTGGTTTTGGCCGCAGGATGCGCGGGTATTGGGTTGGGCCATGGTCGCAGGGGCATTGGCCCAAGTAACCCTACAACTGCCAGCCCTACGCGGTGCGCGGCTACGCCCGATGTTGCGCTGGCGGCATCCAGGCGTGCGACGAATTGGCTTGCTGTATGCACCAGTTGCGCTTGGCATTAGCTTTTCATTTGTGGGAACGCTGATCGATCGTCAGCTTGCAGGCAGCATCGATCAACAATCGGCGGCCTATATGCGTAGCGCCACGACCTTTATTCAATTTGCGCTGGGCTTGGTGGCAGCGGCAATCTCGATTGCGATTTTGCCAACCTTATCGCGGCTCAACAGCGATGGCGATGAGGCTGGTTTTCGGCGCATTTTGGGCATTGGGTTAAAAGTGGTGCTGCTCTTAATTGTGCCAATGTTGGTGATTTTTGGCTTGCTTGGCGAATCAGTGGTACGAATTTTGTTTGAAGGTGGCAAATTTACCGCCGAAAACACGCGGATCACCGCCTTGGTATTATTGGCTTATTTGCCAAGCATGCTGGCCGCCGCAATCGATCAGCCGTTAATTTTCGCCTTTTATGCCCGTAAACACACCTTGTTGCCCAATTTAGTGCAAGCACCAGCAATTGCTAGCTATTTTTTGGTAGCTGGTTTGAGCTATCGCGCTTGGGGGATGTATGGCTTGATTGCTGGCAATGTGGCGCAATTAACCGTTCATGCCTTGGTGATGGCGGTGGTTGCCCATCGGCGTTTGCGGGTGTTTGATGGTCAGGCCATGCTCCAAGCGAGCGCGAAAATTGCCAGCGCTGCCTTGGTAATGGCCGCTAGTTGTTGGGGCATTCTACAATTGTTGCCGACAACGCCAAGCAAATTCAATGCGCTTGTGTTATTGCTCGTGGCAGGCGGCGGCAGTAGCTTGATCTATTTGGGCTTATTGTGGTGTCTCAAACTTGATGCGCTGCAATTTTTCGGTGCAGCATTGCAACGCAAATTCAAGCGCAAAACTGCTTAAGTGCGAAATGGCGGAGCGTTAAACTCCGCCATTGTAAAAATAACAAACTTATTTACGCCGAAAGGTATATTCGATGCCCTGTTGCAGCGTGCTATAGGTCACAACGCTACGCAAATCGAGGCCAACGCTGACGATGGTTTGGGCAATTTCGGGGCGCAAACCCGTTAATACCATTCGCGCACCGAGCAGTTGAATTGCTTGCGAGGTTTGCACCAACAACGATGCCACATAGGTATCGAGCACGGGCACACCAGTAATATCGAGAATCACAAAATCAGCGCGATATTTACCGACACCAGTTAATAGCGCCTCGGTCATCCGTTGCGCACGCTGCTGATCGAGCGCTCCAATCAATGGAACGACCAATACCTGATCATTTAAAGGAATCAGCGGGGTTGAAAGCTCATCGAGCAAGGCTTGTTGCAAGCCGATCAACTCGTTTTGCAAGCGCTCCCGCTCGCGAATATCCTGTTGGTGGATACGAATTTCTTGGCGTAGTTTGAGTTCGGTCATCAACAATTCAGCAAATTCATGCAGAATATCCAGTTCATCAGCCGTCCAAACCCGGGGCTTGCCATCGATCACACAGAACGAGCCAAGTACATGGCCACCGCTGCGAATCGGCATACCTGCATAGCTAATCACGCCCAAATCGGGGATAGCCAAATTATCGTGAACTAAGGGATGTTCGCGGGCATCGGTCACAATTAATTCTTGACCATTGCTGACCACATGTTGGCAAAACGAATGGGTTAATGGGGTTTCGCGGCGCTCGGCCCATGGCTCAGCCAACCCAATATGGCTTTTAAAATATTGCCGATGATGTTCAACGAGCGAAAGTAACGACACTGGTGCTTGCAAAACCTTGCTTGCTAAGCGGGTCAAACGATCAAAAGCTGGGTCGAAAGAAACATCAAGCAGCCCAAGCTCTTGCAATGTCTCGGTTCGTTCAGCATTGTTCAGCTGTGATCCTGATCCTAAGGACATATGCCAGCATCTCCAAAATAAAAGCGTTATTAAAAACAGTACCAGAGTTATT
Source organism: Herpetosiphon sp. (assembly GCF_003512625.1). Taxonomy (NCBI): domain Bacteria; kingdom Bacillati; phylum Chloroflexota; class Chloroflexia; order Herpetosiphonales; family Herpetosiphonaceae; genus Herpetosiphon; species Herpetosiphon sp. Next base: position 110,653 of record NZ_DOPT01000059.1, read on the forward strand.
AACATTCCACAATGGCCGCGATAGGGTAACCATGTGGGGGAAAAACCAAAGGATGAATTATGAAGGATGAGGGATGAAGATCATTGTTAACCACGAAGGACACGAAGGACACGAATGTTAGGTTCGTTGGCAGCTTGGAATATCGTTAAGCAATCATGGAGCTAAGTTTCGCGATCTTTGCGGTTTCACATAATTCATCCTTCATCCTTATCAAGAGTTCAGGAGTAACGTATGGCTAAATACACGGTAACGATTGAATGGGAACGGCAAGCGGCAACATTTAGCGATGGCAAGTATAGCCGCGCTCATCGTTGGATTTTTGATGGTGGTCAAGTTGTAAAAGGCTCGTCATCACCGCACGTCGTGCCATTGCCCTATTCCGACGAGCAAGCGGTTGATCCAGAGGAAGCATTTATCGCCGCCCTATCAAGCTGTCATATGTTATGGTTTTTATCAATTGTGGCCGAGGCTGGCTTGGTCGTCGAGCACTATCAGGATCAGGCCAGCGGCAAAATGGGCAAAAATAGCACTGGCAAAATCGCCATGACCAAAGTTACGCTCCGCCCAAACATCATTTGGGCCGAACCAGCTCCTAGCAGCGAACAAATTGAGCAATTTCATCATCAAGCCCATGAGCAATGCTTTATTGCTAACTCGGTACTAACGCAGATCAGCATCGAGCCACAACCCTAGCGCAACAGTTGATCAAACTCCTGAGCGGCTTCATGCAGTTTGCCTTGAGGTTCGCTCAGGCTCCATTCGTACCATTGTTGACCAAACGGCTGATCAACAAACCAACATAAGGCTTGCACCTGTGGGTTGCTGCTGACTTCAGCCAAGGCATTGCTGAGCCAACCTTTGGGGTAATTTTCCAGCGGCGTGCGTGCTTGCTCTGGGTGAAATGTATTGGTGGCGGTGATATAAACCGGACGATTGGCGGTGCTCGGGTAGCGATTGATAATCGTCAGCCAATCGCGATAGACTCGAAAACCACGTTGGGCCTTGCCAGATTGACTCAAATACAGATCATTCAATGGCTCTTGAGCGGGATCGGCACTACGCTCAGGCCAACCAGCCGTACTCAGCGCAAAGCCATCGGGGGCAACATTAATTTGCTGTTGATGCTTGCTCCGAATCGTTTGATCAAGCAAGACCAATAAACTATTAAAATAATTAAGCCATGGCTGATTCAACGGGTCGGCCCAAGCGCCATCTGCCTCGTTGCTCCAAGGCCGCACTGGCCCAACCAGCAGTTTCAATTGGGGATTCAAACCGCGCATGGTTTCAATCACATTATCGTGGCGTTCGGTTGCAACGCCATACCCAACTAAGATTCGTGCTACCCACGCAGGAGTCAGCGGTTCTTGGCTGAGGCTATTTTCACCCAAGCTATTGTAACCATTGCCAATGCTATAACCATAGACTGCCTGCAAACGTTGATCGTGGGCCAAGCGCTGGCAAAAGCGCAAAAAGATCGCCAAGGCCGTTTCATCATTATTTGGTGGCAAACTTTGGCCTTGATCATAGGCAACGCGGATAATCACCCGCAATCCAGCCTTATGTGCCGCCGCCACCCGCGAAGCTAGGGCATCAACACTCCATTGGCTCTCATCGGCTCGCAGCGCATACACCAAATCTACCGACCACGCCGCCCGACCATGCCAATCGCGATCGGGGTTGGCAAACATTGCGCCAAGCAGGCTACTTTGGCGCGGAGTAGCGGTTGGCTCAGGCTGACCAATCATCAGACTGCCACGTTCTTGGCAACCACGATCGCAATCGTGATAAAAGCGAATATCGGCTTGGGTTAAAGTATTGCTAGTGCTGCTCCAACGCCAAGTCCATGGCTCACTACCAGCCGCAAATTGCTGATCACGCTGTAAACTCGTGCCATCAAGCGTCAAAGCGACATAAACCCATGGCTGATTATCGCGCACATAAATCCATTGTTGATCTTGGGTATCGCGTTCAAACCAAATTTGGGGCCAACCAGCTTGTTGGTTGGTCTGAAGCACTAAATTGCCGTCGATTGGCAAAAGCCAGTAGATGATCGAACCAAGAATGAGCAGGCTAAGCCACCGCAATTTAGTCATAGGGCAAGATCCACCATATATGTGTGCCAGTTGGCGGGTTGGTGCTACTTTCAATCTGGAGGGTGCTATGATGCCGCGCCAAAATCTGTTTGACTAGGCTCAAGCCCAAGCCGCTGCCTTCGTTATCCAAGACCCCGCGATAGAGTGGCTCGGTCACATGCGGCAAATCAGTGGCAGCAATCCCAGGCCCACTATCTTCAATGCTACAACGTAACCCTTGCTCACTCGCCAGCACCCGCACAATCACCAGATCGCCTGCACGACAATAGCGCAAACAATTCATCAACAAATTGAGCCAGACTTGTTTTAAGCGATCAGGATGCGCCAAAACTCGCTGATGGGTTGGGTCAGCCTCGAATTGCAGTTCAATTTGGGCTTCATCGGCCATCACCCACACGCTGGCAATCGCTTCTTCGGCCAACAACGCCACATTCACCGGAACCAAGGGCAATTCATCGCTTAATTCCAAACGGTGCAATTCCAACAAATCGCGTACCAAGCGAGCCATACGTTGAGCTTCACGCTCCAAGGTGAGCAACGAATGTTCGCGCACGGCTGGCTCGCTTTGTTGGTTGTGCACAATTGCGGTATGCGCCAAAAGAGCGGTTAATGGTGTGCGTAATTCATGCGAAAGCGTGCCAATAAAGGCGCGATGCTGAGCAATTTGTTGGCGCAATAATGGATCGGCGCTATGTTGGATAATGGGGCGTTTGCCACGCTGACCAAGCCACCAAGCAAAGCTGGCAACCAGCCACAGTAGCAATAAAATTCCAAAAAGCAACGATTTGAGCGGTAGAACAATCATGGCTCACACTTTAACCGATAGCCAAAACCACGCACGGTCTGAATCGGGTCGGCATTCGCATCAAGTTGGTTGATTTTAGCACGTAAGCGTTGCACACACACATCAACAATCCGCGAATCGCCCAAGAAATTTGTGCCCCAAACGGTTTGGAGCAAGGCCAAACGCCCCCAAACATGGCTCGGCTGACGCATCAGCTGTAACAAAACTCCGCTTTCTTTAGGCGTTAATTCGAGTAATTGCTCATCCCACCAAGCGCGTTGTAATTCGCAATCGAAGCGCAATTTGCCGCATTCGAATGAGCCAATCGTCTCACGTTGGTGTTGCGCCAAGCGCAAAATCGCCCGCACCCGAGCCACTAATTCGGCAGGTGCAAACGGCTTGGTCAGATAATCATCAGCGCCAACCGTCAAGCCTTCAACCCGATCCTGTAATTCATCGCGGGCTGAAAGCATCAGAATTGGCAGATATTGGCCACCTTGGCGAATTTGGCGACACAACTCAAAGCCATCACCATCAGGCAGCATCAAATCGAGAATCACCAAGCTTGGGGGATTAAATGCCTGCAAATGCGAACGAGCTTGAGCCAAACTAGCCGCCTGAGCAATCTCATAGCCTGCTTGCTCCAACAAGGTGCTGACCCCACTCAAAATCGCTGGATCATCATCGACAATCAGGATGCGACTCATAGCCCAAACCTCCAAACTGTTGCATAGCGCTATTTTAGCCAAAAAAACAAGTCTCAGAGCAACATCAGGCGTTTATCAGCCAATTGTTACCTGATTGTTACACTTAGGTGCTAGGCAGTTGCGTAGGAAGTTGCTACAATACTCAGCGAGGGGTGCGACGTGTGAATTTTAGTGTGTGGAAGTGATATGTGGTGGTTGATTGGGGTAGCCTCGCTACCCTTTTTGTTTTTAACGTTGATCCACGAAGAACACGAAGAGCACGAAATGTGGCTATGGGCTATATGGAATAATTAGATTAACAGACAGGTCTCGTTCCCTCACCCCCAACCTCTCGCCCACGGCGGTGGGCGAGGGGCGTTCCACCCTTCCTTCATAATGGGAAAGTTCCCCCTCGCCTCGCGTTCGGGCTAGGAGGTGAGGGAAGACAAAAGGCAATTCTACAAAATGTTCCGATAGTCCATAGCCAGTAGCCATATTCCATCTTTTGACTTCTGACTTTTGCCTTTTGATGTTACTTAGGCTTGCAACTCGCGCAGGGTTTGGAAATCTTCGTCGCTCAGGGCGATTTTTTCAGCACCCATATTTTCTTCGAGATGCTTAACTTTGGATGTTCCAGGGATTGGCAAAATCACTGGCGAGCGTTTGAGCAACCATGCCAAGGCAATTTGGCCAACGCTAGCTTCGTATTTTTTGGCAATTTGATCAAGCGTGCCACCAGGCGCAGTTAATCGGCCAGCCGCCAACGGGAACCATGGAATAAAAGCGATATTTTGGGCTTCGCAGGCATCGACCATGCTTTCCCATTCGTGGTCGCCAATGCTATAACGATTTTGCACCGAAACAATCGGCACGACTTTTTGCGCTTGGGCCAATTGTTCGTTATTAACTTCGCTCAGGCCAATATGACGAATTTTGCCTTCGTTGCGTAGATCGCTCAGCGCCCCCAACGATTCTTCCAAAGGCACTTGGGCATCAATTCGATGCAATTGGTAAAGGTCAATCCGTTCCAGTTTTAATTGGCGCAAGCTTTTTTCCAGCGAAATGCGCAAATGTTCAGGCCGCCCGTTGGAATACCAAATATTCGGGCCGCCGCGCAGCAAGCCACCTTTGGTTGCAATCACCATATCAGCTGAGTAGGGGTGCAAGGCTTCGCCGATCAAACATTCGCTGACATCGGGGCCATATGAATCAGCAGTATCAATAAAATTCACGCCAAGTTCGACAGCGCGGCGTAATACCGCCTTAGATTGTTCGCGATCGCTTGGTTCGCCCCAAATTCCATCGCCTGTGATGCGCATCGCACCAAAGCCCAACCGCCGAATTTCGAGATCACCACCAAGCCGAAATGTTAGAGAACCGAGGCTCATCGAGCTTCCTCCAAAACACACAATCAATACCGTTCAGTACTGAACCACATGTATTGTACCCCCAAAAAACCGAAAAATCTGGTTGCTCGATCAGCAATTCAATCGATCAGGCGGGTGGCAATATCGGAAACCTGAAAAAACACTTCGCGCGGCGCATAGGGGGCAAAATCTTGAATGCGGCTCATGCCCCAGCCCACCGCACCAAAGGCCAATTGAGCTTGCTTGGCCGCCTCAGCATCGCGAATCTCATCGCCAACGCATAGAATTTTTTCGCGCTCAAGGTTAGCTTTGCGCACAATTCGCTCAAAACGGGCACGTTTGCGAAAAATTGGCACGCTACATTCGTAAAACTCAACCACATTGGCCAAGGCATCACCCAACACATGGCGTACATTCTCTTCGCTATTACTGCTGACCACGCCCAAACGCACATCAGCAGCATCCAATTGAGCCAAAATCAATTCCATGCCATCGAAAAGCTGAATATGGCGAATATTCTGGGCGGCCAGTTGGCGCATATGGCGGGCAATTAATGGCACTTTCCACCAAGCCACCTGCATATATTTCATCACCTCGCGGGGGTTTTGGCCGCGCAACTCGGTAAATTCCTTGGGCGTAAGTTGGCGAAACTTATATTTCTCGGCCACGCCGTTGATCGCCTTGACCAACCAAGGAATTGAATCGGCCAAGGTTCCATCAAAATCAAACAGCACTAGTTTGTATTTTTTCATTGGTCAGCTACCTCTAAAATTGCTTTTGGTTAAGCATACCTTGAGCTGGGCTAGTTGCCAATTCTGCTTTTATTTCATGTAGTCTTTAGGGGTTTTATGCGTAGATTGAGGATCACTCTCCCTCCGTTCTAGCTTACAGTAGTAGTTTTTAATATTCATTCGTGATCACCACCCCTCCGCCCCGCCTCAAGGCGGGGAACGCAGGGTGTTTTCATCCCCCTGCACCCCCTAAATTTCAATTTGTGGATTATTTTATTGGGTTTTAGGCTTAAATTAGTTCGTGTAATTCGTGCAATTCGTGGCAAAACCGCTTGTAGGTACAACTATTGAATCGTTAGTATGCAAAAACAAATCCTAACCATCTGTGTCAATCTGTGGCTTAATTCGCTCTAATCATCCAGCACCTTGCGGACTGTTTGCGCCAAAGTAGCCAGTGAAAATGGCTTGCTCAGCAACAAAGGCTGTTGGGCTAATTGCTGATGTTGCGCCAAACTATGCTCGGAGTAGCCCGAAATAAACAAAATTTTGAGCTGAGGATCAAGCTCAGCAACCCGTTGGCTCAGCTCAAAACCACCCATTTGTGGCATAACCATATCAGTAATTAAGAGCTGAATTGTGCCAAGCGCCTGGGCTTGGAGCAAGGCCAAGGCCTCGGAGCCATGCAGTGCTTCGAGCACGCTATAGCCCAAGCCTTGGAGCATCCGCACCAAAACCGCCCGTACCTGCGGCTCATCCTCGCTCACCAAAATCGTTTCCGTGCCACGAGGTAAGTTTTGGATGAGGCTTGGAGCATCATCGAGTTGAGCTTGCTCTGAACGTGGCAAATAAATTTTAATCGTCGTGCCATGATTAACTTCGCTATACAAACCAATATGGCCGCCATGTTGCTTGATAATGCCATAACAGGTGGCTAAACCCAAACCAGTACCTTCGTGATCGCTTTTAGTGGTAAAAAATGGCTCAAATGCCCGACTCTGGACTTCTTGGGTCATGCCGATGCCGGTATCGCTCACCGCGAATAAAACATAATTGCCAATTGGTACATCAATATGAGTTCGTGCATAATTTGCATCAACTGCAACATTATTTGTTTCAACCAGCAAATTTCCACCCTGAGGCATAGCATCACGCGCATTGACTACTAAATTCAATAATACTTGCTCAATCTGGCCGATATCAGCCAAAACTAAATCAATATTAACATTAAGTACAGTTCGCCATTGAATTGATTCTGGTAAAACTCGTCTAATCAATTTCTCCATCGACATAATTAAATCGTTGATATTGACAATTTTTGGTTGGATTTGCTGCTTACGTGCAAAGGTTAATAATTGACTGGTAAGCATTGCTGCTCGATCAGTGGCATGTTGAATTTCAGTTAATTCTTCGACCACCGGAAAGCCTTGCTGAGCACTATCAATCGCCAAGGTTGTATAACCGCTAATTGCAGTTAACAAATTATTGAAATCGTGAGCTACCCCACCAGCCAAGCGCCCAATACTTTCCATTTTCTGGGCACGAATTAATTGCATTTGCAACTGATTGCGATCAGTTCGATCTTCGGTATGCACCATAATAAAATCTGGTTCGATAAACACATAGCTCACATACAAATCTTTAACTTGATTGATTAATTTAAACTCATAGCGAATTTCTTGATGAAGTGTTATTTTTTCACGTTGACAACGCTCAAAATGGTGTAAAATCTCTGGCTCATTGCGATAGACAATTCTAGCTGATTGATTGACAAATTTGGTAATTGCTCCTTGGGTAATAATCATCGCTGCATCGTTAAAACCTTCGAGAATAAAATCGTCGTCAATACAACGCCATGTATAGGTTGGAATTGGAATGCCACGATATTGCGCTCGAAATTGTTTTTCGCTGGCGGCCAATTGAGCCACCGCCAAGCGCTGCAAACCCAACAAACGATAGACAACTCCCGCAATAATCACCAAGAAAATCAGCCAGCCAACCAACATCAACGAATAGCGCTCGGCCTGCCGTTTAATTGATAATTCCAAATCAAGGTATAAACGATTTTCCAACTGCTCAGCTTCAGATTCCAACTCTGAGAAGGCAATTCGGCGATCAATCGTGGTTTGGGCTTGCTCTTGTGGGCGATTGAGATGTTGCAATAATAAGGCTCGAAAGCTGACCAAATGCTGGCGATAGTCAGTGAGCGCTTGCTGCGTTGGTGGATCTGGCGGCAACAATTGATCAAAGACTACAACGGGATTTTTACCTTGCTGCCAATCATCAACCGCCAAAATCGCCTGATCAAGATAGGCAATTGCATCTTGGGGCAGCAGGGTTTGGTTGCCATTTAATACCTGCTCAGCAATCAAATAGCCACGTTTCATATTCAAACGGGCTTGAGTCATCCCATTAAACGCCGTGATTTGCGATTGAATCATCGAGCGCATTTGGTAATAATTCCATTGCAACAGGGCAATCGAAACTAAAGCCACACTCAATAAAGCGATTAATGGGCGTAATTCTTTGCGCCGCAACCAAGCAAAACGCTTCATGAGCCATTCTCACAACCTTGGAGCAGACTGGCGGTTGAACGATTGGGCAATTGCTCGCGCGAAAACCCAAACGGCGCAATTAAGCCATAATGTTCGTCACTGCCAATAAATCCAATCAACTGTTGATCAATTGCTGTGCGCAAATGTGCATCCTTATGACGCATCGCAAAGGCTCCATAGCCAATACTTAAATTTCCATCAATAATTGGTGGCACAAACGGCATGGCTCGTTCAACTTGATCTGGCGCTTGTAATACCAACAAATCAATGCTGATATCGGTCAAGGCTAAGGCATCGGCACGGCCTGCCAGCACTGCCGCCAAGCCTGTTTGCACATCGGGCACAAATAATAATTGTTCTGGCGCAATCCCCAGGGCTTGGGCAATTTCGGCCTCACGTGCACCACGCATCACCGCCAAACGCCGATCTGGCCGCTGAAAATCGGCAAAACTCTGAATGCCCAATGGGTTAGTTTTAGCGACGAGCATAGCTGGACTGAGGGCAAAGGTTGGTTGGCTAAACGCAAGGAGTTCGGCTCGCTCACAGGTAATAAACATTCCACTGGCAATCAAGTCAAAACGCCCAGCTTGTAAGCCAGGAATTAAATCGGCCCATTCGGTTTGCACCCATTCCAGCTGAGAAACTCCTAGGCGCTGCATCACCCAAGTAATCACCACTGCCTCTTCGCCAACCACAGTGCCAGTAGCATCGCGATACGAGAAAGGCGCTTCGGGGGCATAGCCAATCCGGATCATGCCTGTGCGTTGGGCACGTTCCAAGGTTGTTTCAAGCGGTTTTGCTAGCCACCAAATCAAAACTGTGATCATTCCGATGAGAGCTAAACCAGCCACACCCCACCAAACACGACGCATGCCAGTACCTCCGTTGGAAGAGGTTGTACAAAGCTAGCCAATAGGTGTAATGGTTCATTGGGTTGGCAACCATGTTTCCGTTCCCTCACCCCCAGCCCCTCTCCCACGGAGGCGGGCGAGGGGAGCACTGCTGGAGCGGTTCCCCCTCGCCTCGCGTACGGGAGAGGGGGGGCTGGGGGTGAGGGAGCGCTGGCCGTTGTTCATACGATAAACCATTACAAACAGGCTTTATTGTTCTAAGAATCAGGCTAAAAAGTGTTAAATAGTATGGGCTATAGTATAACGCAGCTAATCGAGGATAGCACTAGTACTACTCCGTGATCCGTACTAAAGAACTATCTTGAAGTTGTGAGGATCACAAAAAAACCGCCGCTCTTTGGTAAGAGCAGCGGTTTTGCTTATAAGAATGAGGATTGATTCCCCAAGAATCTTACCAGCGGTTCGAGCGTGATGATGATTGTTGGCTTTGGAAACAGTCACGGCAGTAGACTGGTTTGTCGCCACGTGGTACGAATGGCACTTGTGCAGGGCCGCCACATGATGAACAAGTGGTGGTGTGCATTTCGCGTTGACCACGATCTGAACTGTAACCGCCACGATCTGAACTGTAACCGCCACGATCTGAGCCATAGCTGTTGCGGCTATAACCACCACCGCCACCGCCACGGCTTGAGCTTTCGTAGCCACCGCCACCGCGATTTTGCTTGCGGGCTTGGCGGCAGTTTGAACAGCGAGTTGGCTCGTTGTCAAAGCCTTTTTGTGAGTAAAATTCTTGTTCGCCAGCAGTAAATACGAACTCGTTGCCACAATCGCGGCAGTTCAACGTCTTGTCGGTAAAGCTCATTAGCTTGTTTCTCCAACTATGGTAATGTATCCAATTGTTTCAGGTTGGAGTCACGAAGCTCAGGGAAGAGATTGCATATCCACTCAGTCCGAGGTAATGTGAGGAACCAAACCATGTCAACGCAACCATTGTACCAAAAGTACTCACGAGTTACAAGAGGCAAAATCGACTTTTTGCCCATGAATTTAATCGCAAGTAGTAACAATGGGTGAAAAAGTGGTTAAACCAAAGGTGCAAAGGGTAGGTAGCTAGTTAGCCAACCCTACCCCATTAACCAACATGGCTTAACTCCCGAAGATTTTGCTCCAGAAGCCGCGCTCTTTTTGCTCGAAATGGTCCATACCCATGGTTTCGCCAAGTTTTTGGAAAAGTTCGCGTTGCTCGTCGTTGAGTTTGGTTGGCACACGCACTTTGACCACAACCATCTGATCACCTCGGCGGCCCAAATTTCGCCCCGATGAATCAATGTAGGGCACGCCTTTGCCGCGCAAAGTAAAGACTGTGCCATCCTGTGTGCCCGCTGGTACATTCAATGGCTCATCGCCATCAACAGTTGGCACATTGAGTTGCGCTCCCAAAGCGGCTTGCACCAGATTAATTGGCAGCTGCAACAGAATATTGTTATCTTCGCGCACAAAGAAATCGTGTGGTTGTACTCGCAAGTTGACATATAAATCGCCAGCTGAGCCACCACTTGGCCCACTATCACCAGCGCCGCCAATCCGAATCCGCATGCCATCGTCAACGCCTGCTGGCACGGTTAGTTTGCGCTTGACGGTCTCACGAACGCGGCCTTCACCACGGCAGGTTTTGCATGGGATGGGAATAATCACGCCGCGACCATTACATTGATCACAGGTGGTTACCGTGACCATGTTGAGGAAAGTGCGGACGCGCATTTCGCCCGAACCTTGGCATTTGGGGCAGCGAGTTGGTTCGGTACCAGGCTCTGCGCCATTACCACCACAAGGTCCACACGATTCGAGCCGACGATAATCAAGCTCTTTTTCGGTGCCGAAAATAGCCTCTTCAAAGCTAATTACGAGGTCGGCGCGTAAATCGGCTCCTTGGCGAGTGCCACCACGGCTACCACCGCGTGCACCTTGGCCAAAAAAGGCATCAAAAATTGTGCTGAATGGATCGCCGCCAGCGCCACCAAAACCGGCAAACGGATCAAAGCCTTGACCGCTGCTGCCAGCATGACCAAATTGATCATACATGCGGCGCTTTTGGTCGTTGGAAAGCACTTCGTAGGCTTCGGTCGCTTCTTTGAATTTATTCTCAGCCTCGACGTTGCCTGGGTTGCGGTCGGGGTGATATTGCATGGCCAACTTGCGGTAGGCCTTCTTGATCTCGTCAGGCGAGGCACTTTTGCCCACACCCAAAACCTCGTAGTAATCGCGCTTTGCCTCGGTTGCCATACATATCCCTATGATAAAAGTCAAAAGTCAAAGGTCAAAAGCCAAAAGCCAAAGGTCAAAAGTCAGAATCGATGGTCTTTTCGAAATCTTTGGAGTATTTCGCCCTTTGATTTCTGACTTTTGATTTTAGATTTTTGACTTTCGCTTACAGTTCCACCTCGTCGGCGGAGCCGTGGTCTTGGCTCGGCGTTTCTGGCTCGATGCCAAAATCGGGCGCTGGTTTGAGTCGTTGCATTGCCACGCTCAATTCAGCGGTACGATTGTTGATCGCTTCCATATCATCGCCATCAAGCACCGCCCGTAGCGCTGCAATCCGATCTTCGACCGTGTTGCGGGCAGTGTAATCAACGTTATCATCAGCTTCGCGCAACATCCGATCAGCAGCGTAGATCACGCCATCGGCTTTGTTGCGGGTCGCAATCTGATCACGGCGGCGAGCATCGCTATCGGCATGATCTTCGGCATCGCGAATCATGGCTGAAATTTCATCATCATTCAAGCCCGATGATGGCGTGATCGTGATTTTTTGCTCTTTGTTGGTAGCTTTATCGGTTGCGCTGACGTTGACAATCCCGTTGGCATCAATATCAAAAATAACTTCAATTTGCGGCACGCCACGCGGCGCGGCTGGAATGCCATCGAGGGTAAAACGCGCCAAGGATTTGTTATGTCGAGCTTCAGCCCGTTCGCCTTGCAACACATGAATTTCAACGCTGTTTTGGTTGTCGCTGGCAGTTGAGAAAATTTGTGAGCGCTTGGTTGGAATCGTGGTGTTGCGATCAATTAATGGTGTCATCACGCCGCCATAGGTTTCGATCCCCAAGGTCAATGGCGTTACGTCAAGCAACAACACGTCGGTAACATCACCAGCCAGCACGCCAGCCTGAATTGCAGCCCCAATCGCCACCACTTCATCAGGGTTTACACCCTTGTGTGGCTCTTTGCCAAAGAATTTTTTAACCGCAGCCTGCACTGCGGGCATGCGGGTTTGGCCACCAACCAAAATCACTTCATCAACTTCGCCTGGCTTCAAACCAGCATCTTGCAAGGCCAGTTTGATTGGCTTGAGCGTGCGTTCGACCAAATCAGCGGTCAGTTGCTCAAGTTTGGCACGGGTCAGAGTGGTGTTCAAGTGTTTGGGGCCACTGGCATCGGCACTGATAAATGGCAGCGAAATATCGGTTTGCAACACGCTCGAAAGTTCTTGCTTAGCTTTTTCCGAAGCTTCTTTCAAACGTTGCAGTGCCATACGGTCGCTACGCAGATCGATATTATTTTCGCGTTGAAACTCGCTGGCTAGCCAATCGATAATCTTTTGATCAAAATCATCGCCGCCGAGGTGGGTATCGCCGTTGGTCGCCCGAACCTCAAACACACCCTCGCCAAGCTCCAAAATGGAAACATCGAACGTACCACCACCAAGGTCATAGACGACAATTAATTCGTTACTGTTGCGCTCCAAGCCATACGCCAAGGCGCTGGCGGTTGGCTCGTTGATAATTCGCAATACTTCAAGGCCAGCAATTTTGCCAGCATCTTTGGTCGCTTGGCGCTGCGAATCATCGAAATAGGCCGGAACCGTAATCACCGCTTGGCTGACAGGCTCACCCAAATAGGCTTCGGCATCGGCTTTGAGTTTTTGCAAAATCATGGCCGAAACTTCTTGCGGCGAATAATCGCGACCGCCCATCAAGACCCGCGCATCGCCATTGGGAGCGCTGGTCATGCGGTAGGGAATCAAATCTTTATCGCGTTGGACGCTGGGATGATCCAATTTACGACCAATAAAGCGCTTGACCGAATAAATTGTATTTTCGGGATTGGTGACCGATTGGCGCTTGGCAACCAAGCCAACCGTGCGTTCACCGTTTTTGCTCAAGGCAACAATTGAAGGAGTGGTGCGAGCGCCTTCGGCGTTAGGAATCACCACCGCCTCGCCACCTTCCATGACCGCAACCACTGAATTGGTTGTTCCAAGGTCAATACCGATCACTTTACCCATATAGCTCGTGCTCCACAGACAGCGACAAAGCATCGCTAAGCGACGGCCAATCACGGCAGCAATGCCACTTAAAACGATGCTTTGACTAGTTGCTCCTACTTGCCGACTTTGACGACCGTTGGACGCAAGACCCGTTCGCCAAGCTTATAGCCACGGCGTAATTCGGCCACAACTTTGTTTGATTGCGCTTCGTCGCCTTCTTCAAACATAATTGCTTCGTGAATATTCGGATCAAATTCTTCATCAACGGCAGGAATTGGTTGCAGGCCAGCGCCTTCAAGCACCGTTTCAAATTTACGTTGTACTTGTTTAACGCCGCCAATCCACTGATTGTTTTCAATTTCAGCGGGAATTTGACCCATCGCCAAGAGCAGGTCATCGAGCACTGGAAGCAATTTCAACATCAAACCAGCGCTAGCATTGCGAATCAACTCCTCGCGTTCGCTTTCGGTGCGGCGTTTGTAATTTTTGAAATCAGCAATTGCTCGCATCCAGTTGGTTTTGTGTTCTTCAACTTCGCGTTCGAGCGTGGCGATCCGTTCGTTCAGGCTTTCGGCATCGCCTTGAGGATTGGTATCGTCAGTTGATTGTGCTTGCACTTCTTCCGTCATGAGAACTCCGTACCTCCGTAAAGATCAAACTTGTATGATCACAGCCTAGCGTCTAGCACTATTCTGATGGTTCTATTTTGCGTTCGCCATATAAATCGCCCATCAAATCGCTCATCACGCCAGCAATATAACGCACGCTGGAGATGGAACGTGGATAGGCCATGCGACGCGGCCCTAAAACCCCTACCACACCAGCAACATCGCCATTGACCCCGTAACGCGACAAAATCACGCTATAGTCGCGCAGTTCATCGCGGCTATGTTCACCACCGATGATCACTTGCACGCCATCCGAAGCCAAGGCTTGGGGAATCAACGACTCAAGCATGGTGCCGCCTTCAAGGATCGAAAGCACCTCGCGTACCCGCGTCACCTGGCCAAATTCTGGTTGATGCAACATCTCTAGCAGGCCATCGTGATGAATTAATTCGTTGACATGCTCCTCGAATTGTTGCATGGCCCGCGCCACGCTCTCGATCACCAGCACTTCAAAACTGCTAAGCGGCGGCTGGTTGGTTGACTGATTGTGAGCGATGTTGGCAATCGCCTTGGCTGAGGCTTCATGACACAACTCATTAATTCGTCCGGCGATGCGGCTTAGTTGCTCTTGGGTCGTATTGGGGTCGGCAGGCAGCGTTTGCTGCTTGACCGAGCCTTCGTGCAACACCAACACCAACAAGACCAAGGCATCGTTGATTGAAATTAACTCGATATGTTTGAAGCGGCTCTCGTAGGCTCGCGGGGGCGTAACCACCGCCGCCGTTTGGGCGGTGCGAGCCAAAACCGCTGCTGCCAAATGAATCCATTGGTTCAATTCCGAGCGGATTTGATAAAACTGATGTTGGATCATGCGCTGTTCTTGGGTCGAAAGCGCCGCCCGATCCATCAAATTTTCGACAAAAAAGCGATAGCCAGCATCAGTTGGCAAACGCCCAGCCGAGGTATGCAAATGCGTCAACAGGCCAGCATCTTCTAACGCCGCCATTTCGTTGCGGACAGTCGCCGAACTAACCCCCAAACTCCTAGCAAGGTCTTGCGAGGCTACTGGCGTTGCCGTATCGATGTATTGTTGAATAACCGCCTTAAGAACCCGTCGTCGCCGCTCATTGAGTTCAAGATGCATCGCTCACCTCGCTTTAGCACTCTTGGCCGAGGAGTGCTAACTCGGTAAGTTATAAGAGTGGCGTGCTCGCCGCACGCCGCTGAATATTGTAACACGCCGCGATAGAGCAAGCAACGGGGCAGCGCTAGCTCTTACATCGCTCTAACATTTCGCCAAAGCAACAACTAATTGCGACAAAATCTCAAAAATTGGCCCAATTTTTGAGATAACTCGATCTTAAGATCTATGCACATTTTGGCCAGAATGCGCTATAATCGCCAAACGCTATTGCTGATATGATCATCTAGTGCTTTTGGGAGGTTGGCAACGCGGGTCGGAGAGAAACTCTGGTGAGCGAGGATTAGGCAGCATCGGGAGGGGTCTGGCAACTCTTCCTTATAGCGTGATGCTGAGCGTTATTCGTTTAGTGTGTAAGGAAAGATTTATGCGTTCGATGCGAATGCTGCGTTTGCTAGCAGTATTAATTGTTGTGAGCATGCTGCCGTTAAGCCGGAGCAATGCCCAAACGCCCACCACCAATTCGCCCATCAATCGCTTGCTCAGCCAAGGAGCCAATGTTGCTCGCCACAGCCAAACTGGCTATGTGCGCTGGATTGGCGCAGCCGCTGGCACAACCCTCGATCAACCAGTAGGCTTGAATCGCGCTGATACGCTCAACATTGCCAATGCCTATTTGGCTGAATATGGCAATTTGTTCGGCTTAGCTCAAGCCAGCGATGCCACCGTTGCCAAAACTAGCACCACCCAAGATGGTCGCCAGGTTGTGCGTTATAAACAGCGCTACCAAGGCGTGCCAGTCATTGCTGGCGAATTGCAAGTTCAAGTCAATCAGGCTGGTGAATTACTGAGCATCAACGGCGAAGTGTTGCCAAATCTCAATTTAAACACCAACCCCAAAATTGACCAAGCCAAGGCGATTAATACCGCCCAAACCTATGTTGCCACCAAATACGATGTCAATTTGGCAGCGTTGAACGTGAGCAAAAGCGAATTAGCAATTTATAACCCAGCTTTGTTGGGTGGCACAGGCTTACAAAAAAGCAGCCTGGTTTGGTTTGTTACGGTTGAATCAACCAGCAGCAACCCGATTCGCGAATATGTGTTCGTTAACGCCCAGTCAGGCGAAATTAGCTTAGCCTTCAATCAAATTGGCTTTGCTAAAAATCGCTTCGTTTGTAACGATAACAACGTGGTCGATAACGACGATAATCCCAATAACAACTGTGATCAACCAAGCGAATATGTGCGCACCGAAGGCTCAGCCGCTAGCAACGATGCTGATATCGATGCCGCTTACGATTATTCGGGTGATACCTACGACTTCTTCAACTTGTTCTTTGGCCGTAACAGCATCGACAACAACGGCATGAACTTGATCTCACTGGTCAAGCACTGCCCACCTGGCGCGGGCTGCCCGTATGGCAACGCCTTCTGGAATGGTCGCCAAATGACCTATGGCCAAGGCTTTGCTGCTGCCGACGATGTGGTTGCCCACGAATTGTCGCACGGGGTAACCGAATATACCTCGAACCTGTTCTACTACTTCCAATCAGGTGCAATCAACGAAGCCATGTCGGATATCTTCGGCGAATTTATGGATCAAACCAATGGTAGCGCCGACGATGACGAAACTACCCGCTGGATTATGGGCGAGGATTTGGGCGGGATTCGCAATATGCAAGACCCAACCCAAGGTGATCAGCCCGACCGCATGTTGAGCGAATTGTATGTGCTCGATCCTAATCTGCTTGATAGTGGTGGGGTGCACAGTAACAGTGGTGTCGCCAATAAGGCTGCCTATCTTTTAAGCGATGGCGATACGTTCAACGGCCAAACCATCGCCTCAATTGGCATCACCAAAACTGCCCATTTATTCTATGAAACCCAAATTAGCTCGTTAACTTCGGGCAGCGATTATGCCGACCTTGCTTCGGCCTTGCGCCAAGCCTGTACCAGCCTGACAGGCAGCCATGGGATTACCGCCGCCGATTGTGTTGAAGTCAATAAAACCATTTTGGCAACCGAAATGGATCTTCAGCCAACCAACGCGCCAGCCCCTGATATTGCTGCTTGTAGCCCTGGCCAAACCCAAACGACCGTTTTCAACGAAGATTTTGAGGCCTTGCCCAATAATCGTTGGAGTGCAAGCGCCTTGAGTGGCAGCACCGAAACTTGGACTACCAATCCAGCGCCACTCGTTGGGACATATGCAACTAGCGGTAGTGGCTCAGCAACCAACTATAACGGTGTGTATGGGTGGAATCAGGCGGTTGAAGAATCGGCCTTTACCCAAAATGCGAGTGTCACGGTTCCCGCCAATGGCTTTGCCTACTTCCGCCATGCCTATGATTTCTATGCGCCAATCGATGCGGGCGTGGTGGAATATAGCACCAACAATGGTAGTACTTGGCAGTCAGCTGCTGGTTTGTTTAGCTTCAACGGCCCAACTAATATCGCCGAAGATGGCGCGTTTGGCGGCGAGCAAGCCTATGTTGGCAACAGCAATGGCTATAACGCCAGCCGCTTGAACTTAGCCAGCTTGGCTGGGCAATCGATCCGCTTCCGATTCAAGGTCGCGCTTGGCGATACCCCAACGCCAAATCGCTCAGTTACCTGGTCGATCGACGACTTTGAAATTTACACCTGTAATGGCCCAGCCGCACCAGCCGCGCCAAGTTTGTTCCTTAGCAGCGACGTATTGGTGCAACAAGGCAAGCAAACCAGCGCGACCATTGGCACTGCCTCGGATGATCTTGATTTGGCGGGTGCGTTGACAGTCAGTACCGCTGGCGCACCAACAGGCATGAACGTTAGCATCAGCAACCAAGCTGGGATCTTGAAGGCTAACGTGAATTGTGCCTGTAGCAGCGCAGTTGGCACCTACCCGATTACCGTAACTGTGCGCGATAGCGGCAACCTGACAGCCAGTCAAGTATTTAATATCGAGGTTGAGCCAGCTGGCCAAAGCCTGATTAATGGTGGCTTCGAGCTTGGCACCAATTGGCAAGCCTTCTCAAACTCATTTAGCGATGTTTCGCCGCCATTGTGTTCATTGCCTGGTTGTGCTGGCGCACCACGGACTGGCACAAGTTGGTTGCGCTTTGGCGCACGCTCAGGCACGACCGAAACAGCCTTTGCCCAACAAACCTTCACGACAACCGCAGGCGATGCAACGCTGGAATTCTACCTCTCGATTTACGCGCATAACGGTCGGGGAATTCAAGATTACGTCAAGCTTAGCCTTGATGGTGAGGAAATTTTCCGGGTTAGCGACGCAAATACCGAATATGACAATGGCTATGCCAAAGTCACGATTCCGTTGACCGATCTGAGTGCCGGCGAGCATGTCTTGCGCTTCGATTCAGTCAATAACTCAACTGCCAACATTGTGCGCTTTAGTATCGATGATATCAGCTTCGTAACTGAAACCAACCAGTGCCGTGGCTCGAATCTCTATCTACCAATGATCACCAAGTAGCAGCTTAATTGGAGACCCCAGCTTGGTTATTATCAAGCTGGGGTCTTGCTTTTTAGCGATTGAAGGTAGAATACCAACCCGTAGAGCAATTCTCACGAGCCAGTGCTGCCGTAGTGTTTGAGGCCAAATACCCAAAAGCGATAGGCAATGGTGATACTCACGAGCGCTATCAGCGGAGCCAGCCATGCCATCCAGCCAATCGAGTGGCCGAGTAAATAGCTGGCCGGATAATACGAGGCAAAGCCATATGGTAACAGCCATGTCAATAAAATGCCGACTGAGCGATGATAAAAGGTTAGCGGATATTGCGCAAATTCATTGGTGCTGAACACTAGATTGGTTACCGGAATTGAATCCATAATCCAAAAAGCAGTTGCCGCAGTGATTAAATTCAGCGCAATAAAAATAATGCCCCCACTGATAACCATTAATATGATAAAACTAATGCTTGCCAGGGTAATTGGTAATTGTAACTTGACCATTGCATAACCAACCAAGCCAAAGCCGACAATAAAATCACCAATCGCATCATGACAAATTCGATCGGCTAATAAATGGAATAATGGATTAATTGGCCGCACCAAAAAACGATCAAATTGGCCAGGTCGAATATAATCGCGCCCAATCACCCAAAGATTATCAGCAAACAAATGATTGATGCCTTTGGATAAGGTCAACAAGCCGTAAATTAGTAGAATTTGCTCAAGTGTCCAGCCTTGGATGCTTGGAACTTGGCGCAAAACTGCCCACATTGCAATAATGCTCGCACCTTGAAATAGCACGGTTGAAATCGAGCCAATAAAAAAATTCAGCCGATATTCCATCAAAATTTTGAAACGCTGAACGACGAAATACCAATAGATTTTGCTATAACGCAGCATTATCAGCCACCTTGTACGGTTATTTTGCGCACGCTGAAGTTGAACATCAAGCGGGAAAGCATTAACATGACCGCTAGCCAAGCTAATTGTTGCAACCAAATCGATCCAAGCTGATCCAGTGGCGTAATGCCGCTCAATAACGATACCGGAATCGACACACTTTGAGCAAAGGGCATCCATTGGGCAAGGGTTTGTAAACCTGAAGGCAACATGGTTAATGGCAAAAGTACGCCACTAAACAGCATCAAAATAGAGCCTCGCACGACTTGTAAACCCCAAACTTCGGTTGAATAAAAAGCGACACAGCCAAAAATCCAATCAAAGCAGAATAAAATACTACAGCCAAGTAATAACGAAATCAGAAAACTTAGCCAAATTAATGGATCAGTTGGTAAGCGAATATCAAACACTAAAACTGCAAAGCTGCCGGTTACTAAAAGTTGTTGCGCTAAGGCAACAAACGTTCTGGTTAGATGTCCAATAAAAATGCGTTCTTGAAAATCAACTGGTCGCAATAATTCGCTAGAAATGGTGCCTTCACGAATCCAATAGCCAAATTCTTGGGTATAGCCCCATTGTACCAATGGCGCAATCATGCGGGCCAAGATGATATAGGTTAAGGTTTGTTGCATGGTTAGGCCTGCGATGGTTTCGCGTTCGCTATACAGTGCCTTCCAAAACGAAACATACACAATTGTGAGGAAGAGATGCGCCCCAAGCTGCGACCAAAACCATAAATTATAGGCTAGCATTTCTTTAATATTCATGCCAACCACACTGCGATAGATGCGCAAACGATAAGCAAGTTTATTCATTAACTGCTACCTCGTTATAGGCTGTGGGGTTTTGATATAAATGTTTGATGATACTCTCAAGATCAGGCTCATTCAAGGTAAAATCGGCCACATCTATTTGCTGCATCAAGGCTGTGGCTACTTGGCTGGCACTTAATTGGCTGCGATCAAACTTCAATTCAAGGCTATATTCGCTCAAACTTAATTGCTCGCAGGCTGGTGGCAATTGCACATTGGTAATTGGTTGGTTGGTTTCAAAGGTAATTGTGCGATATTTGCCAAATTGTTGCTTGATGGCATGCAACGGCCCATCGTAGACTTTGCTGCCAGCATCAATGATGATCACCCGCGAACAAAGCTGCTCGATATCACCTAAATCGTGGGTCGTAAGCATCACCGTCGTATTATGCGTTTGGTTGTAATCTTTAATAAATTCGCGAATCCGCTGTTTGACCATGACATCAAGCCCGATCGTCGGCTCATCAAGATACACAATTTTGGGTTCGTGAATGAAGGCTGCCGCTAGTTCGGCTCGCATTTTCTGGCCGAGCGACATCGAGCGAATCGGCGTTTTTAAAATTTCGTCAAGCTCTAAGACCTCGCTGAAATGGCTGAGCAATTGCTTATAGCGGCTTGGCTCGACTTCATAAATATTGGCAACCAAATTGAGTGATTCGATCAGCGCTAAATCCCACCATAACTGGCTACGCTGACCAAACACGACCCCAATATTACGCGCATTAGCCACCCGCTCACGCTGCGGATCGTGACCCAAAACTGTAACAGCGCCAGTCGTAGGGTAGAGAATTCCCGTCAACATTTTGATTGTGGTCGATTTGCCAGCGCCATTGACTCCAATATAGCCGACAATTTCGCCAGCATCGATTTGAAAATTCAAATCGTGAACTGCCACTTTTTCGCGATATTGAGGCCGAAAGAGCGCCTTGATCGCCCCTTTGACTCCGCCTTCTTTTTCAATGGTGCGGTAGGTTTTGCCCAAATTACGAACATCAATAACTGACACCGTGGTCTCCTCGTTGGCATGGATGTAAGCACAGGCTCAGTTTAAGCCGCTTGGCCCCAAAGCTAGCCCATCGCATGACTGAGTACCCATCAGCCCCAAGACTGATTGGGTACACACAAGGATATGAGTTTTGTGACTGCAACCAACCAATGCCGTGGGGCGAAACTCTAGCTGCCAATGAGTACTAAGCAGCAACTTAATCGAAAACCCCAGTTTGGTAACAACCAAGCTGGGGTCTGGCTTTTAGCGATTGACTCCAGCTAGCACCTTTTGCTCCAAGAGATCAACGGGCAAAGGAAACTGGGCGGTTATGCGCCCATGTTGGCGTTCTTGAAGCATTGTGCCCGCCACCCCAACTAAAACGAGAGTTTCAGCATCCGCACTCACCACCGCCTGGTGATGCAATGGCAATTCGTCAGTCGATTGCAACGCTCCGGTTGCTGTGTACACGCGATACTCCTTGGCAAGCAACGGCTGTGGCAAACTTCGTTGCCACCACAAATGTTGACTATCCGCCGACCAACCAACAACAGGATTGGTGGTGACAATCTGACCGCTTGCCTGTTGATCAAGTGTCTGCCAAGTTTGGCTGGCATAGTCGTAGCGGCGCAATTCGGCCACCTGCTGGGTTGGGTCAAGCGTGACCATCGCCAAGGCCGAGCCATCGGGAGCCAAGGCTAGGGCAGCGTGCGATACCAACGGCAATGTGAGCGTGCGTGAGGTTTGATCGGTTAAATTCCACCAGACCAGCGTTTGTTCAGTGGCCGTTTGGCTTTGGCGATAAACGAGGGCTTGTTGGTTGGCACTGACCCAATAATCAGGCCAATCGGCTAATTCGGCTAAAATCTCGATTTTAGCTTGTTGGTTAAGCGTTAGCTTGGCTAACACTGGCTGGAGCGTAGCGGAGCCATTTGGTTGATCATGAAACAAGACATAGAGTGTTTGTCCATGCCAGGCCAGCGGCTCAATCCGTCGGTAATCATTCGGCTGGAACGTTGTTTCAAATGCAGAAAGCTGATTGGTGACTAAATCTAAGCGCAACAAACGGGGCGATTCATGGGGCACTCGGATAATCAGCACTTGTTACAAATTGGGATCGATCAAAGCTTGACTCATCCCATTGAATACATAATCTGGGTTCGTATACTCAATTTGAGTATGGGTCTGCATTTGTGGATCATACAACCATAGCTCATGAGGCTGAGGGTCTGGATTGTAGCGCATATACAAGACTAAAGCTGGTAAATAAGGCCGATTGACGACTACATCCATATTCTCAAGCAGATCAACTTGTTGATCGCTCCAGAGAGTCGAATATGAAACCCTTCCCTTGGCGAACATCGCTAGTGGGTAACGCTCAGTTTCAGGGAGTAGGATTTCGGTAGCAGAGACTGGTTGCTCTATTGATTGGTTGTCAAATCAAAAAGCTGAATAAAATGGGCCAAATGGGTAATTGCAAGTTGCTGTTCAGCAAAGATACTGATAAATTTATAAGGATATTCGGCACCAACAGCGGTTAATTCGCCACTTGGTTCTATCCAAAAATAGTTAATATCTAAGCCAAATTCAGGTTTTTTCAATTGCACCAACACCCGTTCATTGGTGGGCACACGCAAGGGTAGCGGGGTTGGGGTG
Source organism: Herpetosiphon sp. (assembly GCF_003512625.1). Classification (NCBI taxonomy): domain Bacteria; kingdom Bacillati; phylum Chloroflexota; class Chloroflexia; order Herpetosiphonales; family Herpetosiphonaceae; genus Herpetosiphon; species Herpetosiphon sp. The sequence goes on from NZ_DOPT01000059.1 coordinate 133,551, forward strand.
GCGCTTGGTTGGGTTGGGCTGGCTTGGGCTACTGCTGGTGGCATGGTTGGGCTAGCTTGAGTAATCACGGTTGGGGTGGGCTGTTGGGCTTGGCAGGTGCTCAACACCCCCAAGCATAGCAACAACCCAAGCCTGCGATAAACCTTCTGCATCATGGTCGCACTCTCGCTAATCGTTAAGGTTGTGGATAAACATAGACAATCTTTGGCCAAGAGCGCGACGAAAAGACTGTTTGAAAGTTAGGAAATTTGCTCAAGGGTAGCCAATGTTCGTTGACCCGCTCCAACAAAAAGAGTTCATCGTAGATGCGCAATACAACCTGCTGCCCCAACCAATCGGGTACAAATTCACCGATGCCTTGGGCAACGAGCAACGAATGGCCTTGTTTGCCTTGATGGGTGTAGGTATTAAGGCTTGAATTAACTGCTTGATAGGTTCGGGTTAGGTAGAACTGACTATCCCCCGACCACAATCCAACGTGATCGCGGGTTGTGTCATCGCGCCATAATTCGGCTCCGGTGGCAGTATCGAACATGGTTAATGTGCCATGGTTGAGCGGGTATTCACGCTCAATCAAGACAACCCTCTGGCCATTGGGTGCTAGATCCACATCTATATCGTGGTCAGCACTCCGTTGAATCAATAAGGCAGGATTTTGATCCAAGAGCTGATAACTCACAATATTGCCAAGCATATTTTGATAGATAACCGTGGGTGAGCCAACCATATACCAAAGCTGCTGTACATCAAGCGGTTGCAAAAGCATTTGGCCTTGCGAACGATCATCAGCCAAGGTTTGCCACACCAAATAGTCAAACGATCGCTTCGCTTCACGATAGGTTTTGCCAACAATTGTCAATTGGCGACCATCCCAGTAGATTGGAATAAGATCGGTGGCGGCAGGCAGTTCAGCAAACAGGCTGGTTTGGCCAGTTTGCAAATTCAGCTCACGACAACGATTGACCCGTGAATCGGCACTAGAATCAAGATGATAGCTATAGCAGATTACAATACTTGCGCTATTCGACGCACTAATCCCCTCCAAATCATCCAAGCTTTTGGCTTCAATTGGCTCCAAAGCAATGCTGTGGGTGGTTTGGTTGACCGGATCAATCAGCACTAAATCGGTATCAATCAGATCAATAAACAACGGTGGAGCATTATTGCGCCTGATTAAATACGGGATCAATGTGCGGACTAATTGATTGATCGTTTTGCTGCTACCATCATCCCAAAGCTGGGTGATTTGACCATCAATCGAAGTCAAGCCAAACGGTTTTGGAGCAGTTGTTGGTGTAAGTGGTGCGCTGGCAAACCCTGGAGCTTCCAAATATTCCAACTCAGGATTTTCGACCAAGGGCAGTAATTCTAGTTTAGGCATTAATTCAAAGCCAGCCAGATGCTCTAGCCGTTCAAAAAGATCAGGCTTTTCGCGTAGACTGATCAATTGCATTGAATCAGTTGCCAAATTAATGATTTCCAACATTCCGGTGCGATGCAGCAGCACTAAACGTTGATCATCGAGAAATCGAATGTGATTGCTAACATCAGTATCAACGATATGGGTGCGCTCGGCTAATAATTTGCGCTGCCAACTGCCAACCTGGATACCATCACGATCATACACAAAAATGTGCTGAGAGAAATCTGTTTCTTCAAAGACTGTACCAATAATTAATACATAATTAAAGTTAGGTGAAGCGATGATGTGCTCAATCGAATTAATTTTAGGCGCGGTGGCTAATTCGGTTTGCTTAAGCGTTTGTTGAGTTAGCAGATCAATTTCAATGAGCGAGTTCGCGCCAAAAACCAAGGCTTGCTTGCCATCGGGCGCAACTTGAACAAACTCCAGCCTGCTCATCAATGGTTTGCCAAACGCCTCGCTAGCTGGGTCAAATGGCAATAATTGACCATCGGCCAACAGCCAAGGGCCATTCACGATTGGCAAAACGTGGGGCGGATCGTTGACGAGCGGCGTTTGATAACGGCGTAACTCCAGGCCGCTGCGGCTATCGAGGCCACGCACGCGCACCGTTGCAGGCTGAAAAGCATCGGTTGTACGCTGTTTTTCGACCAACCAGACCAATTGATTAAACGGATCGCTCACGACATCCAAGATCGTGGTTTCAGTATTATTGGCATAAGCGGTAATTGGCAGTTGCCACAAGCGCCGATTATCGCGCAACGAACGAGCCTCAAGCCAATCGAAGCCACGAATAAACAGCACATCGCGATGCTGATCAACGGTTAATCCCCAACCACTTGAACCATATAGCCGCTCAACCGTCCCGCGCGATTGCACGAGGCCAACGCCATCCCACAGCTTAATCTGATTATTTGGATCAATGAATAGTAATTGCTGGCCAGCCAAATCGACCGCTGGCAACGAGGAAATTGGATTCTGTGGGGTTGGTTGGGTTGAAATACTGGGCGTAACTACGGCTTCTGCCACAACCGTAGCAGTTGGCAATGGTGCAGGTGGCTCAGGTGTTTGAGTCACCAACAACATCGTAACCAACAAACCAACCCCACCAAGCACAGGAAACACCTGCCAACGCCGACCTGAACCACCAATCTTGGCCCGTTGTGAACGCTCTTCCATCAACAAACCTCTTCTTTCAACTAGTGATTTGAACCAAATTTCGTTCCCTCAATCATACCACTAGCCTTGAATCGCCTGCTTGCTACCCCCTCATCCCTCATCCTTATTTAGAGTAGGTTTTAGACCCCTCACCCCCAACCCCTCTCCCACTGCGGCGGGCGAGGGGAGTTTCAGTCCTCATGCTAGAACAGTTCCTCTCGCTCACTGAGCGAAAATGGAGCTAGGGGGTGAGGCCAATAATTGTTGCGCTAGCCTGTTGAGAAGCATTGTTGATTGCCACAATTATCTTCATTATATGCTTGGTTCTTTTTGCCTTTTGACTTCTGCCTTTTGATTTTGTTGTCATCCCTCTGTCTTAAGTTGTGAAGTTTTTCCTTAAGTTTAGCAGTGGGCTGGTATTCTATAGACAGGTTCGCGATGGCGTGCAGGGGGTTCACAGAAAACCCGACATCGCGAAGCATTGGAGGAATCAGTATTATGAACGCACCAGCCTATGTACGCAATCAAGAACTCAAACGTTGGGTCGAAGAAATGGTTGCCTTGTGCAAGCCCGACGATGTGTATTGGTGTGATGGTTCTGACGAAGAATATGCATTGATGTGTGGGCGCTTGGTTGAGTCTGGAACCTTCGTTCCATTGAATCCCGAATTACGCCCCAATAGCTATTTAGCCCGTTCAAATCCTTCCGACGTTGCTCGCGTCGAAGATCGCACGTTCATTTGTAGCTTGAGCAAAGGCGATGCAGGCCCAACCAATAACTGGATGCATCCCAAGGAAATGAAGGAAAAACTGAACGGCTTGTTCGATGGCTCAATGCGTGGCCGCACCATGTACGTCGTACCATTCAGCATGGGGCCACTTGGCTCGCCAATCGCCCACATTGGGGTTGAATTGACCGACTCGCCCTATGTTGTGGTCAATATGAAGATTATGACCCGCATGAGCAGCGATGTCTATGCAGTGTTGGGCGAAACAGGTCACTTTATTCCTTGTTTGCACTCGGTTGGTGCACCACTGCAACCAGGCCAAGCCGATGTTTCGTGGCCGTGTAACGAAAAAGAAAAATATATCGTGCACTTCCCCGAAGAACGTTCGATTTGGTCGTATGGTAGCGGGTATGGTGGCAATGCTTTGCTTGGCAAGAAATGCTTCGCCCTGCGGATTGCCTCGAATATGGCTCGCGACGAAGGTTGGTTGGCTGAACATATGTTGGTGCTTGGGGTTGAATCGCCAGTTGGTGAAAAAACCTATGTGGCTGCTGCCTTCCCCAGTGCTTGTGGCAAAACCAACTTTGCAATGCTGATTCCACCAACCGCAATGGATGGCTGGAAGGTAACTACGGTTGGCGATGACATTGCTTGGATTAAACCTGGCAAAGATGGCAAATTGTATGCAATCAATCCAGAAAGCGGCTATTTTGGCGTAGCTCCAGGCACGTCCGAGGACACCAATCCAAACGCAATGGCTGCCTTGAGCAAAAATACGATCTTTACCAACGTTGCGCTCACGCCTGAAGGTGATATTTGGTGGGAAGGTATGACCAAAACCCCACCAGCCAAGGCAATCGACTGGACGGGCCAAGAATGGACTCCTGATTGTGGCCGTAAAGCAGCTCACGCTAATGCCCGCTTTACCGCACCAGCCAGCCAATGTCCAAGCATCGACCCAGCTTGGGAAGACCCCCAAGGCGTGCCGATTGAAGCCTTTATCTTTGGTGGTCGCCGTAGCACCTTGATGCCATTGGTCTACCAAGCCTTCAACTGGACATATGGGGTCTATCAAGCAGCAACCATGGGATCGGAAACCACGGCAGCAGCAATGTCGGCAGTTGGCGAAGTACGCCGCGACCCAATGGCAATGCTTCCATTCGTGGGCTACCATATGGCCGACTACTTCAACCACTGGTTGCAGTTTGGCCGCACCATTCCAAACCCACCACGGATCTTCAGTGTCAACTGGTTCCGTAAAGACAAAAATGGCAAGTTCTTGTGGCCAGGCTTCGGCGAAAATATGCGGGTGCTCAAATGGGTGGTCGAACGTGCTCACGGCCACGCAGTCGCCATCGAAAGCCCAATCGGCTGGATGCCACGCTACCAAGACCTTGATTGGAGTGGCCTCAACTTCAGCGAAGACCAATTTCACGAGTTGATGTCGGTTGATCGCGACGATTGGAATAAGGAAATTCTTTCGCACGAAGAATTGTTTATCAAACTTTACGACCGCTTGCCAAAAGAATTTCTCTCGATTCGCGAGCTGATTCTTTCAAGCCTGTGGCGGTCACCCGAACACTGGGAAGCGTTCGAATAAGCGTTGGCTTGATCAGCCATAATCCTAATCGTCAAAGGCGGTTGCAAGCAAACTTGCAACCGCCTTTGTTATCAGCGAGACGAGAATACTACCAACGATTGCTGAACACGATTGCTAAAACCACCAGCCAATCCAATAGCCAAGGCCAAGCAAACTCAACGAGGTGACCGACAGCATCGCCAAATCGCCCCAAGTTGGCCACCAGCGACGACGTGGTTTGACCGCATGCAGCGCCATCCAGAAGAACACCAAGCATGTCATAATCAAAATAATCAAGGTCGTGCGCCAAACCGAACGTGGCTCGGCAATAATTGGCATGCCATCAGGGCCAAATTGATCGGTGGCTGGGTAAATTCCAATTGAAAAGGTTTGCCAGCCTGGGAAATTCAAGCCCCCACTAAACGAATTCATTCCAGGCCACCAACCGCCGCCAGCCGCCATTGGCACTGCTTCAAACGCTCGCATTGTGGTAATCATCCCGCCATTGCTTGGCCCCGACAAAGTGCCAATGCTTGAAGCCAAGGCGCTGATCGGGTTGGGGGCTAAGAGGCCAGTGGGCACAGGTTCAGTCGAGCGGTTAGTCCAGATTTCAGCTCCAGCCAAAAATCCACCTAACACCAAGCCAATAATCACATAACTGACTACTGCTGCCCGTCCGGTTTTACCAGTCATGGCCGAAGCCCAAATGCCAAGCATGGCGCTGGTGATCGCGCTTAACACAATAATTGCGGCTGCTTGCAGCACATGACGCAGCGTAATCCCGCCAAATAAAAAGACGATACTGCCCAGTGGAATCGCCGCCAGCAACAAGAGCGCAATATACGAAAGCGCTGAGATCAATTTGCCCCACAGCAAGCGATGTGATGGCAGATTCGTGGCGATCAACATTTCATAGGTTAGCCGTTCGCGTTCGCTGCTGATAGCGCCAACTGTTACTGCTGGGGCAATTAAAATCACCAAAAACAGCAACATAAAGGCTAAACCTGCAAACAAGGTTTGGCCAATTTGGGCGCTAAAGATCGGCATGCCCGCTGCTTGGCCGCTGGTTGCTCGCAAAAACAAAGCATAGCCAACCAAACCTAAGCCAAGCAAAAAGCCGGTGAGCAAGATAAACGCTCGGCCACCGCGCATGCGCGAACGTAACTCTTTGACCACGATTGGGTTGGGTTGTAAGCTCCAACGACGGCTGACTGCACGATTGCTCATACTCGTTCCTCCAGACCATGGTTGTTGACAAGCTGCAAAAACAGCCGTTCTAGCGAATCGTCCTCACGATGAAAATCGGCAATTGGTAGCTCGGCCCGCGCTAGATTGAGCAATAATTGTGAGGCTTGCTGCTCATCGCCATCAAATTCCACCTCGATCAGCATGGGCGTGGCTTCGGCTGGTTCGAGTACCCGCAAAACTCCCGATTGAGCAGCAATCAAGCGCATCGCGCGATCAAGATCATCGAGCACTTTAATTTGCAGGGCCGGACGGCTCCGTTGGCGTAAGGTTTCAAGCGAACCCTGAGCCAGCAATTCACCACGGGCCATAATGCCAAAATCGGTACAAATATCTTCAAGCTCATTCAAGATATGCGAGCTAAGAATAATTGTTTTGCCCATATCGCGCAGGGTGCGCAGCAATTCGCGCAACTCAACCCGCGCTTGGGGGTCGAGGCCGCTGGCCGGCTCGTCGAGCAATAAAATTTTGGGGTCGTGCACCAAGGCATGGGCCAAACATAAACGCTGTTGCATGCCACGGCTTAGGTGTTGCACAAAGGCATTGCGTTTTTCGCTGAGATCAACCAAATCGAGCAGGCCATCGACCGTGCTTTTGCGCTTGGCTGGCTCAATGCCATGGCAACGGGCATAGAAATCGAGATATTCCCAGACCCGCAGATCATCGTAAACCCCGAAGAAATCAGGCATATAGCCGACGATTGCGGCAGCTGTGCTGGTTTTTTGAATTAGTTGGCCATGCAAAAATACCTGACCGCTGCTTGGCTCCAACAAGCCTGCTAGCATGCGCAGGGTTGTGGTTTTGCCAGCACCATTTGGGCCAAGAAATCCAAAAATGCTACCAAGTGTGATCTTCAAATTAAGCTTGTTGACAGCAGTGTATTTGCCATAGCGCCGCAACAAATCAACAGTTTGGATCGCTAATTCGCTCATTTGACAACTCCCGAAAGCACTGGCCCAACCGAGAAGCAACCCCATAGCCCTGCCGTGGTATCAACCGTTGGATCGAGGGTGTAGCGGGTGCGCAAGTTGCCTTGTTGCAAATAGGTGCTGGGGCTGGTGGTCAGATCAATCGCTCCATTTTTGAATTCAACGACATCCCATTGACTAGTAGCCCAGTTGTATAGTTCGTAGGTTAATTTGTTGGGCGCAACCATGCCACCATCGATCGTTGGCAAGAGCCGTAACGACTGGGCTTCGATTGAGCTAAATGTTGTGGGTAGGCTAAGTTGAATAATGCCAGTTTTTTGTGAGATGTTGGTGCCAGCACCACGAGCACTGGTTGTGCAGGTTGAACCCATGCCCATATTTGGGTCGTCTTCTAAGATATAGCTAAACCAATTATTGGTCAGTTCAACGGCATTTTGGCTATAGCGCAGTTGCGGATATTGAATGAGCAGACTACGTTGGGTCGCAGCAAAGCGTTTTTCCGGCAAGTCGATTACTGCTTGATTGAAATCGACAAATGCTACAAATACTGCATTCCGATCGATACTGCCATAGGTGGTAGGAAGGGCAATATCGAGCGCCTGGGTTTTGGCCAAAAGCTCACGTGGCGGGCCAAATTCAGTCTGATAGCCTTCATCAAGCTCTTTTTGAAACAACAAATAACTTGCCCCAGACATCGAGGGATTATTGTTGATTTGCAATTCGATCGATTTTTCAGCGCCTGGCTCGATTGTGCCAAACTTTTGAGCATTGCCCAACATAATAAACGCCGCATCACTCAACGTATAGGTGCTGGTATTTTTGACCTTGCCAATAATTTTTTTACCTTGCAGGCTGATTTCGATTTGCACATGCGGCGCATCGCTGATATCACGTTCGTAGGCAAACATTTCCATCGACCATTGATTGATCGTGAGATTACGCACATCGCCTGGCTGATGACTGTAGAGCGCTCTGGTGGCGTTAATGCCACCATTAGTGCCCAGATTGGGGTTAACCAACAATGGGCGAGGGTATGCGCCATGGTTGATTGTAACTTGATAGTCTTCGCGTACTGGCGAGAAAATACCCGCATAGCCTAAGACCGTGGCATTCGCTTGCTCGTCAGGGTAAATCAAGGCCACATCGTGAACCAAAATATCAGTGCCCCGTTGTTTCGAGCCAATTCCATAGGCTAGCACGGCAAAAATTAAGGTTAATGTCGGAATCGTCAGCCAAGCTAAGGCCATGCGATCAAGCCGCCGTAACACAAGATAAGTGACTGGCCCGGCCAAAACAATATAAATTCCCAAAAGAATTAACAGCGTTTGCAGTGGCGGCAAATCGAGGGCTGGCAAATTGTTCAGCAAGGCAGGCGCGGCACTATCACGTAACATACTTTCACTGCTACCAGCACCCATCCAGCCTAGATCTTGTTGCTGGGGGAAGAGCGACGCCAGTAGGTTTTCATAGCCCCGCCACGCCGTAATTTCAGCTTGATCAAAATTAAAGGCGCTGGCAATCACGAAGCCACGGCCAACCGAGCGCTTAACCAACAGCGGCGTTTGCTCTTGTTTGAGGCTGGTCGCTGCTTGTTGATTGGGCTGAAGTAGGGCAACATCCAAGTTTGGCACATTAAATGGTTGACCAAACACTTGACTTAGGGTTGTGGTGGCAATCGTTTGCTGGCCAGTAGCTTGAGCTGGTTGGAGTTCGGCTGGTAAATCTTCGAGCAGATTTGGCTCAGCGACCAACACCCCGCCGTTATTGACCCATTGCTTGATCGCTTGCTGTTGCTCAGGAGTGAGTTCGCCCCATGAACGCTGATTGAGCACAATCCCACTCAGCATATCAAGGCCAATCTGAACGTTGGGCAATTGTTGGCTATCAGTGGCAACTAATACCACTTTGGTTAATTGGGGTAGTGGCTGTTCCAGCAAGGTTGCGACCATTGGGCGATCGGTGGAACGTAGTTGCAGCGTAGCGGTTTCGCGCTTCTCACCATTTAAATACATGGCCATTGGCACCCGAAAGGCCTGATCAAATTGGCCATAGACCAAAGTTTCTTTTTGCGAGCCACCTGGCACATCAAGCTCAACATTGTAGTTGCCAATATGAATTTCGACCATGCGATCAACGCCAGTATTGCTGACCTTAACCCGCAAAGCCATCCACTCACCAGCGCGATAAACTGTGCCAAAAACTGGCTCAACCTGCCAAACTAGCCCATTATTTGATTGCTCTTGGCTCGATGCTGCACTGATCGGTAGGGCTATCAGCAACAGCAGCCAACACCAGCGTATCCAGCGCATACCATGCTCCACACACTAAAATCGATTCGGCTGTTCCTATCATAACGGATAGCAGGCCAATTGTGTTCCCTTTTTCAAGCAACTCTCAGCAATATCAGCAAGATATCAGTTTACTTGGGCGAGGCATGGTTGGTTAATTCATAAGCAATACACTGGATACTCAATTGGTTAAGCGAAACACCGGCATCAAACAGAGAAAAAGTAATAGGTTGGTGCTAAAGGCAATCACCCACGGTTGATACCAATGGCTGCAAGCGGGATCGACCTGCATTTGTTGGTTTGGATCAAGGCTTAGGGTTTGGGCATAGCTTTGATTGAGCCAATAGTTCATCGCCAACGCATCGTGAACACAAATCGCCAGTAGGAGAATCACATGATATTGGCGGACAAATCCCCAGCGATAGTTAAAGATCGCAGGCGCAAGGAAATATATGCCTGTCATAACCAGGATTACGACCGTTGCCCCAGTCATCAACATGATAAAACTTTTAAGCATTGGTGCTCGTCGATTGAACCATTGACTGCGGGGAAAGGCCCAAGCTTTAAACACCACCATAAACCAAATGGCCATGATAATCCCGATAATCCAAAATACTAACTCAATCAGTGCGCCGATTGGATTAATTCCACAGGCAATAACGATCTGCTGCATAGCCGCCCCATTACTAGTTCATCGAATCGATCATTTGAAAAAACAAAGCAACTAAGATCACAATTAATGTATTCGATTGGAGCGCTACGGCCCACGCAGGTTGATAGCTCATAGGCACAGCTTCGACTTGTAATTGCTGATCGTCATTTAGGCTGATTGCTTGGGCTTTCGGTTTGAGCAACCAGCGTTCAATCAAGAACGTATCGACAATGCAAACGATTGCCCAAATGAAAATTTGATAGGAATAGAAAAATCCAATTTCGATCACAAATAAAAAGGTTGGCAGAATATAAGCAGAAATGAAAACAAAGACCGTCACCACTCCCGTCATAAACATTAACCCAAAGCTATCGATAAACAATGAACGGCGTGCCGAACGCCGAGTTTTTGCCAGAAAAAACCATTTGATGCCTAAATTTATAAAAAATAGAACTAATACCCCAACTAAGGCAAAAATTTGACCTAATTGATTGGAGCCACAAGCAATCAAAATCTGCTGCATGGCGGCCTCACTGCTAGTTAATCGATCATTTGAAAAAACAAAGCGACGACGATCGCAATTAATGTATTCGAAAGGAGGGCAGCGACCCAGGATGGCTGATATTTAATCGCTGCTGCCTCAACCTGTAATTGCTGATCGTCGGTTAGGCTGATTGCTTGGGCTTTCGGTTTGAGCAACCAGCGTTCAATCAAGAACGTATCGACAATGCAAACGATGGCCCAAATAAAAAATTGATACGAATAGAAACCCCCGATTTCTATTACAAATAAAGAAGTTGGTAGAATATAAGCAGAGATGAAAACGAAGCCAATCACCAATCCTACGATAAAGGTTAATCCTAAGCTATGGAGAAATAACGAACGGTGGGATGCGCGTAGCGTTTGCGCCAGAAAAAACCATTTGATGCCTAAAGTCAGGCTAAATGGAATGACCATGATGAAGAAGAAAATCACATAGCCGAATGGATTGTAGCCACAGGCCAGAACGAGCTGTTGCATAGCTACTCCTTGCGCTCATTTAGCTCAATACAAATACGCTGACGAAGAACAAGAGTAAACTACTAAGAATTGCCGCCGCAATTGCAAACAAGTTAATCATCACAGCAATTTTTGTTGGCGATTCATACATCTTTGGCGTATGATCAATAACTTGGAGCTGGCCAATTGGATCACGATTAATCGCTTTGGCCGCGCGTTGTTTGATAATCCAGCTCATGGTGAGATAATCCAAGAGAATAATCCCGATGAAACTGGTATAAATCGCGTCGGGTGAGCGGAAAACGACATAGCTCAACCAAATAACAAGCAGATTGCCGATAGTTAAACGAATGCCATCAAGCCATGCCGAGCGATCAGCGAACCAATCGTAGAACATTAAGCCCATTGCTTTGGCCCAAATTGTCGCTACCACCAGCAGGCTACCCCATACCCATGCAGTTGTTGTTGAAATTCTGAAGGCCCATGGAGTTACACCACAGGCAATGCTAATAATATGTGCCATCTGCCAGCTACTTTCTTGCTATTGTTAAGGTGGGGCGGCAATCATTACGATGGTGCCACGGTCATAATCAGCGACCAACAATTGGCCTTGCGGGCTAATCGCTAAACCAACAGGTCGGCCAAAACCACTGGCGAATGACTCAATCTGCTGTGTTTCGGCATCCATGCGGACGATGCTATGGCCCCGTAATTCTTGGCTATACCATGAACCGGATAAGCCAATGAAGGCATCGCCGTGATATCTGGCGGGAAACGCTGTGCCCTGATAGAAGACAATTCCGGTTACACCGCTATGGGCAGGCAACAACGCAACTGGCTCGTTGGTGGTCGAACAGTTGGCCGCATCACCGCCGCCATCAGCATCGGGCTGGCGCTGGCCCCAACAGCGCGGCCAACCATAATCGGCTCCAGCCGTGATTCGATTTACCTCATCGGGAGGAAGATCATCGCCAAGGCCTTCGCGCCCGTTATCGGTGGCATAAAGCTGTTGCTGTGGGTCGAAGGCTAGGCCAAACGGCATGCGTAAACCAGTTGCATACACGCTCGATTCGCTGCCATCGGCGCGAAAACGCCGAATATAACCCTCTTGAATTCCGGCGGTTGCCGTATGATCAGCACGTGTTCCTACACCGAGATAGAGCCAACCCTGCGCATCGGAAACCAGCGTGGCCGCCTCAATTTGATCAGGCAGATCGCTCAATAAAACCGTTTGCTGATCGACGATCCCATCGCTATTGCCGTCGCTCAAGCGCTGAATTTGGCCTTGCTCAACCACATACAACGCCTGCTCATACCAATGCAAACTCAAGGGCTTATTGAAATCAGTTGCGTACTCGCGGGGTGGGTTGGTTCCGTCGCTGATCAGCACAGTGCCTGAGCGTTGGGCAATATACAAACGCCCTTGGGGATCAAAGGCTAGTCCAGTTGGCTGATCAAGGCCAGTAATAATGGGGGTAATTGTGAATCCTGCTGCGATTTGAAGTTCGGCTGGTGGGCTAGTTGGTGGATTATCCGAGGAGTAATTGACTGGAATTGAGCAAGCTACCAAAGCCAAGCCCAAAACCAAGCTCCAACTGCCATGTTTGACCCGTTGATAGGTATGCCAAAAAGCCAGCATCTCTCTCTCCAAATTGATTCGCTATGATGCTGCTAGCTTACAGCCTGCAATGAGCACATGCAAGCCCCAATTTGGCCTATTGAGCGTTAGGGTAACGGTTGATCTATAACTGATTTTGAATCCACAAGTTTTGGATATTGAACGAAGCGCGTTGCCTTTGTAAACACATGCAGCAGCTCGCCAAGCAGGCAGAATGTTCGATTACTGTAGATAATGTCAGTGTTGATTGCCACATAACTACTCACGCCAACACAGGTTGAACCAAGCATGCGCTGTTTTTCAACCAGATGGCCATTAACTAAATACTCAAGCACCGAAATTGCAGGGAAATTGGGCCAGTAGATATCATCAACATTGAATCCTAAACCTGCATTAATTAGGCAATAATTTGATTTTGCCAAATAAATTTCGATCGCGATCGTGTGATTGTTGAGGATTGTGATAATCCGATCGCCATCGGACGTTAATCGATTCGTTATTGTGATGGTATTGTGGAATGGGCAGCGCTTGAGATATTCGCTGATTGACTCGCTACGGTCTGCATACTGCATGGCTGGCTGCTGCTCCAATGTACTTCAATCTGCTTCATTATAAAAATGCAATCAAGCCCGACCAGCGGCTTTAGGCTGATTAACCAAAAAAGCGCCCAACACCAATTGCTGGTGTTGGGCGCTTCGAGTTCAGCCAAATTAGTTTTTGGTGACTAATGGCATGTACACAGTGAAGCTTGGGGTTGTCGTTGCATTGACTGTCACGCTATCGGCGGTCAAGTTAATATTGCTGTTGAGGACAGCGGTGTTGCCAACGCTACCCACGAAATTGCCCACGCTGCGCACAGCGATGGTATAGGTTTTGTTACTGCTTGGTGCGAGGCTGCTATTGACGCTGGCGGTTTGGTCATTGACCGTCAAGCCGCCAGTCACGCCAACAATTTCGAGATTGCTGTTGATCAGGTCGCTCAAGCTAAAGCTGCCTTCAGCTGCACCCGTGTTGCGAATCGTCAAGGTGTAAGTGAAGACCTCGCCTTGTTCGACGCTGGTGCTGCTAACGGTTTTGGTTGAAGTGCTGAAGTTGGCGGTTGGAGCCGCGCCTAAGGCTAAACCAACCACAATTGGATCGTGGTCGGAAGCACGATAGGCATCGTTATTGTACAAGCTGACGATTTGCCCAGCGCTCTTGAAGTTGGTGTTGTAATCCAAGGCGATTGGTTCATCGGCATTGATGTGCAATTCTTGAACATCAGCAACTTGGCTGAACAACGAAGTGCTAGCCAAGGCATGGTCAAGCGAACCAGTTTGGCCATCGAAAATGTATGAGTAGGCTTCGTCGCCAAGCAAGGTTTTGGGAATATTGACATAGCCAGCGTTGCGAATAGCGGTGATTGGATCTTCCATGGCGTATGAGTTCAAGTCGCCAATGATCAGATAATCGCTATCATCAACATTGGTTGGGTCGGTATTCAACCAAGCCACTAATTCTTGGGCAGCAGTTTTGCGGGTCAGGTTACAGTTGCCTTGACCATCGCCCAAATCGGGGTCGCTTGGCACTGGGCTGACGTTATCGGTACAAGCACTACCCTTCGACTTAAGGTGATTGACCACCACGGTGAAGGTTTCGCCGCTGCTGGTTTCGGTAAACGATTGAGTCAAAGCTGGGCGATTACGGCCAGTTGTGCCGCTGCTGGTGGTGAAATCGCCGAATGCCCCAGTATTGAGTACGGCGGTTGTACCAGCCAAGCTAACCTTGCCAGGCTTGTAGAGTAAGGCAACCTTAATTGCATCAGTACCTAATGGATTGGTTTGGCCTGTGCGTGTATCGACATCCACCAAGGCATAGGTACCAGGTGCAGTGGCTGCGTTCAAGCCATTAACCAAATCTTGGATTGCGCTATTGCTGCCGAAGCCATCATTTTCAATTTCCATCAAGCCAATCACATCAGCTTGAGTCATGATGATCGCAGCAATGGTTTTATCTTTTTGGCGTTGGAATTCGGTGGTATTTTCAGCACCACGACAATCGGTAGCAGCACCACCAACCCCGCCAGTACAGTTGCCATTGCCAAAGGTGTTGAAATAGTTCAACACGTTGATTCCCGCAACCCGTAATGAGCCATCAAGCTCAAGCGAGGTTGGGCGTTGGTTTTCGGCTACGAAGTTTGGCGATTGGGTTACGCGCACGCGGTAGCTGTTGGGGCTAGCGCTATTACCACCCCACGTGTAGGTCATCACACCTTGCAACCCAGTGATGCTATCGCTAGCGCGAAGGGTATTGGCGGCGCTCAAACCAGTGCCACCACGACCAAACAGAATTGGGTCGGCATTTTGGTTGTTGAATGGATCATCGAGGATGATTTTGTGCAAGTTATTTTGTGCTTGCAATGCCAAGGCTGGAGCGCCTGGTGAAACCACGTTGGTTGGTTGTGCCAAGCGTTCGTTGAGCGATAAGGTTACTTGGCCGAAGCGAGCCAACAAGTAGTGCTCTGAAACAACCAGCTTTTGGTTGAATTGAACCAACATACCTTCAAAGCGCTCGGCATCGGTGGTTGAGGCAAATGGCAAGGTAACTTGGGTTGGGGTAACCGTGTTGGTTGTGCCACAAAGCTCAACCGTCAAGCTTCCGCTCAATTGGGTTTGGCCTTGGTTTTCGCCAGCCGTACCAGTTACGCGCACCACTTGACCAAGCGCAACTTGATCAGCGCCGCCGTTGAATACAAAAATACCATCGGAAGTTGCAGCGTTGCTATCGCCAGCATCTTGCAGGTAGAAGCCACGCAAAGCAGGCTGAGCACCTTCAAAATCGGCTACCACCGTCCCTTGAACGGTAACAACCGTACCGTTTGCTGGGCTGGTTTCGCCAGTGCCTTGCACTTGGCCGATTGGGGTAACCGTGCCACCTGAACAGGCGACACCGCTCGAAACATTGAAGTTGAAGCTATAGTCTTGGGCCATAGCATCAACGCTACCATCGCGGTCGGTTACTTGGCTGGCAACAACCGTTACCGTACAAGCATCGCTGGCAGCAAAATCGCTGCTGGGATCAAGCACATAGCTGGTTGGGCCACCAGTAACACTGGCGGTGCGAGCGCCACTGGTACAGCTAATGGTGTACCAAGTGCCCGTCGTGGTGACTGGCTCGCTGAACGTAAGGGTGACGTTCGCATTCAAGGCCACATTGTTGGCATTATTGGCTGGCACAGTGCTGGCAACAGTTGGTGGATTATCGGTTGGCAAACCACCACAGGTTGCAACTGGACTGCTGCTATTGCGAGGAGCTGAAGGAGTCAACAAACTGAAATCGGCAGCATTATTGTCGGTATCAGTACAACTTGAATTATTGCGTTGAGCACTATTGTTGGCGCTCGGAGCAGCTACAACCGTGCCTTCAACAAAGGCATTCGTCGCACTACCAAAGCCAACTGAATCGATGATTGTGCCAGTATTCAAATCACCGTTACGGATAGCGAAGCCCCCACCCGTACCAGAAATACCGCTACCAAAGGTTGTATCAGCGGTAACCGTACCATCATATGAGTTCGCACGGCCTAAGAGATAGAAACCACCAGCAGGAATTACAACCGAGCTTGTCCAACTGGCAATTGAAACATCAGTTACCCCAGCAGCAGCACGATAAACGACGCGATGCCCATTCAAATCGACTGGATTGGCACTGATATTGTGAATTTCGATAAATTCATCATCGGCAGTACCGCCAGCGGTTTGGAATTGACTAATGACAAGGGAGGTTGATACAGCACTGGTTGGAGTGGTGTATGTTGCGGACAACGAAGTACCAATCAACGTGAACAGCATCGTTAACGCTGTTAGGAGTCGTAAACCCTTAAATTGCACAGAATCCTCCACGATTCATGTAGAAACGCCGCCCAGAACAACTGTGACGGCTAACCAACGCGGGAACCTTCAGTTCTGAAATGTCATGCTGCATAAAGAAGATAAACCGCATGTCAATGCTGCTTTAACTGATGGTTAAATCTTGTAGGGTCTGAGTGTACCATAGACATAATCAACGGGCAACTTAGGCCAAAAGTACCCCCCTATTTCTCAGCGAATCTTCATTGCACGATGGCTCAGGCTGTGCTACCATGCCGCACTATGGAGATGCAAAACTTGCCACCAAGTGGCCCACCAACTCAACGAGCAAGGTTGCTCACCGCCCTACGTTCAAGTCGTGCGATGCAAAAAATTCGTCAATACCAGACCGTCTTGTTGGCTGGTACGTTCTTTGTTTTAGCTGCAATTTTTGGTCTCAATTCGCAATCGACGATCGAATCGCCCTCTGGTGCGGCTAGTCCGACAAGTTTGGCTCAGGCAACTTTAGCTCCAGCTGATGGTTCAATTACGCCAACCGTGGCAACCAGCACCGAAGTTGCCAATCTACGCCCAACACCCACCGATGTGGCGGGTGTGGTCGGGCCGCCAGCGCCTAATCGGGCAACGCCAACCAATGAGGGTGCGTATCCTCCGCCAGTTGGTCAAGGGCCAACTTCGACGGTTGATCCGTTTCCAACCTTGCCAGTTGGTGGCACGACGATTCCACCATTCCCAACCAGTAGTACGGGCAATCGTGGCACGGCTGCGCCAACCCAAAGTTCGGGCGGTTATCCTACGCCAAGTTCAAATAGTGCAACTCCAGCCCCAACCAATATTCCGGTGGCAACCGATGAATTACCCTTCCCAACCGAGGAGGGCGAAGATCCAAAGCCAACCGAAGATCCATTTGAAGAAACTCCCAGTGCAACCGAGGAGCCGTTTGAAACCCCAACCACCACGCCAACCGAAGGGCCAACCGCGACCCCAACCAATACGCCAACGCCGACACCATTGCCTTACGATCTGATTCGTGGCAATACGCGCTGGACATTGGCTCAAAGCCCAGTCAGAATTCGCCGCGATACGATCATCGCCAAAGGCGCAAGCTTGACGATTGATGATGGTGTGGAAGTATTGCTCGATGCCAATACATCGTTGGTGGTTGATGGAACATTGACTGCTAATGCAGCTCGTTTCCGCAAGAGCGGCAACAGTTTCTGGAAATCGATCGTGGTTAATAATGGTGGCCAAGCAAATCTGAATTGGGTTGATATGCGCGGCGGTGGCTCCGAAGGCGTGTTGATTTCAGCCCTTGGTGGCAATACGGTCATCCAAGATAGCGTCTTTGAAGAGAACAAAGGCCGCATCTATATTAGCGGTGGCAACTTTGATATGCAACGCAGCCGCGTAGTTGGCTTTGCTCCAATCAGCGCCGAAGTGCGTGGCGGCAAGAGCCTGCGCTTATTCAGTAATGTGATTAACAATACAGCCACCGATGGCGCAACTGGCGTGAGTTTGAGCGCAACCGCCGATGATGTGGAAATTGTCTTGGAGAAGAACAGTTTCCGTGGTAGTAGCGGTACGAACGTTCGCGCCCAATTCAATCAATCATTGAATGCTGTGTTTCAGTGCAATAGCTTTAGCGGCGGAGCCTATGGCCTGCAAATCAAATCAACTGACCCAACCTTAGATGGTTCACGGATTTTGATTAGCGGCAATAGCTTCCAAAGCCACAAAAACTATGGCCTAACTGGCGATGTTGGCTTTGATGCCCGCAACAACTGGTGGGGCGATGCCTCAGGCCCATATCATCCTGAGCAGAATGGCGCTGGCACCGGCGATGCGGTTGGGGTCAATTTGACCTTCAGTCCATGGCTGAACGCCAAACCAAGTTGCGCTCCTTAAAGATTTTTATGTCAACAGCCTCAGTTTTGTAACTGGGGCTGTTTTTATTTGGGAGCATGACTATGGAATGGCAAAAGGGTGACTATACAATCAGCACTGATTCAGCTCGGCTTGATCATACGGCGATCATTGCTGCTTTACATGAAACGTATTGGGCAGCTCAACGCCAACCGACAACAATTGTGCGTTCACTAACTCATTCATTTTGCTTCGGGGTGTATTACAATCAACAGCAAATAGGTTTAGCTCGTGTAGTGACTGACTATGCAGTATTTGCCTATCTGGCCGATGTTTATATTTTGGCTGAACATCGTGGTCATGGCCTTGGCAAATGGTTGGTGCAAACCGTGCTGGCTCACCCTGATTTGCAAGGCTTACGCCGTTGGCTGTTAGCAACCAGAAATGCCCATGGCTTGTATGCTCAAGTTGGTTTTATCCCAATTGTCTCAGCCGAGCCATGGATGGAAATCTTCAATAATCAAGCCTGAAATTGAAGCAACGTTGCGAGTTAATTGAGCAGATTTGGCGCAGGGAATATAAAATTTGACAAGAAAGCCAAAGCTGATTATAATACCACGGCACTAAACAATTGAATAACGAAATGCAACACAAACCAAATGTTGCAAACCACCTGCCCAGGTGGCGGAATTGGCAGACGCGCTACTTTGAGGGGGTAGTGGGAGCAATCTCGTGTGGGTTCAAGTCCCACTCTGGGCACCAAAATCGTTATTCAATCAGATGGGTGATTAGCTCAGTTGGTAGAGCGTCTCGTTTACACCGAGTAGGTCGGGGGTTCGAGTCCCTCATCACCCACCAATGCCACTTTAGCTCAGTTGGTAGAGCATACGACTGAAAATTGTAGGGTCTCCGGTTCGAGCCCGGAAGGTGGCACCAAATCAAACCACTGGTTGAAAAACCAGTGGTTTTTTGTTGTTTAGTTCATTTGAACAAATGGGGTGAAAAGTTCATAGCGCACTGGGCTAAGCCAGCGTTCAATCGCTGGACGATCTCGCTCGCGGCTGAAAATCGCAATGAATGGTTGTAAACAACGTGCCTCATCACAGCCGTTCAAACGCGCACCAGTCACGCTCCAGCCAAGGTTTGTTGGGCTGAATACTTGGGTGTCGAGTTGACCAACCCAGTGCTGTTGGCTTGGCGTGGTGCTGCTCCCTTGTACGTTGTAATAGGCCCAGCCTGGTGGTGGCGCAGTAAAATCATCAAAAATGCTGCTCGAAAGCGTCGGATATTGTTTGGTACTGCTGTGATAAAAACTTACCGCTACATCATCACGCCCATTGACTGCCACACTCGGCAGCGAGAAGCCGTTTTGGGCATTGAAAATAAATGGCCGCGCTAAACTGAATGGTAATAAGCTCAGATCACGTTCATACATTCGCACCGCATCAATATAGGGAAAGGTAATGGTATTGCTGGAAACTGCATTCCACATAAAACCAACAGTGCCCTTAGCCACCCAACCTGCGCGGATTCGCCCATCATCATCGCTACACCAATTGCGCTGATCTGGCGTTGGGCAAATGCGTGCGCCAGCTGTCCATTCAGCAACATTGAGATCGCTACTAGTTGGAATTGGTTGGTTCTCATCCCAAGCATACACCCGTAGGCTGGTTTGATTGATGTGGGTTGCAAAATACATCATATCTTTAGCACCCCGCACCAAGTGCCAAGCCCGCTCAGTGCTTGAGGAATAACTCCGAATAAAGGGTAAATCGTCTTCAAGCGTATCAGTTTGAATCTGGCTGACCCATGTACTATCAATGGCCCCGCCGACTGCCTGCCGCTCCATCGCCAGCCAAATTTGGTTAGCGCTGAGTTCAAGTTGTGGGTCAACCCAAGTAAAGCCTTGGGCGGCGGGCACGTCGTACCATTCCCATGCTTGTTCGGCCAAGCCAGCACTATCGGTGTAGCCAATGCGCACAAGCCCACGCTGGGCATCAGGTGCATACTGCAACAACCAAATAAATAAATCACGGCCATAATCATAGGCAAAAGCTTGTTGGCAACATAGGCCGCCTGCCGCCGCCGGAAACAGCGTCAATGGATCGAGTTGCTGCCAATGATTGCCTGCATCAAGCGAAAAAAAGGTTTTTTGGCCAACCCCAACTAACCAACTATCACCACTGGCGACCCCACGCACCGCATCGCCAAAATTCATTGAGGTTGGGATAGGATGCAGCCGCAGAACCTGAAATGCACCTGCTGGATCACCCTCGCCTTCACCAAAAATATGTTCTGTAGAGCCTTGATCAGCAGCTTGGGCTTGGGGTATGCTCCCCAGCACGATCGCTACCAACAGCCCAACTAGGGCGACCCTCAACCAAACCATGAGCATAATCCTTTCAACAGTGACCTTCGATTGAGCGCAACTATACCCCTGAATGAAGATTGTGACAAAAGATTGTGACAGTTGTTGTCACAACTTGCTGCTATGCTCAAATCCAACATTGGCTAGGAGGTCTGTGATGCATCCAATAACTGGAATTGAAGCAGTATTGCAATGGTTTGCTGAACGCTATTCATCAAGCGAGGCTGAGCAAATTCGGAGTGCTGTCAATGCCAATACACGTTTGCTCAAGGCATGGCGCACCAATCCAGCCAATGCCCGCCCCTTGGCCAGCGATAAACATTTGTGGTGTTTGCTGGGCGCGATGTATGGCAACGCAATTTTGGCCCAAGCCCAAGCTGTATATCGCCAAGCCACTGCCCATTACCAACGCTGGCTCAATCGCCGCCGCAATCTCCAAACCGTCGAAGTTCGTTTGCAAGGCGATCTCGCCCGTTTTGGCGAACAACACCCCCGTACTCAACGGACTTTGGCGCAACTACAACGCCTGCATCAAGAATTATTAGCCGCTTAATCAACTGCTCATTTTGGCATTTCCTGCGAGCTTAGGCTAAAAAAGGCCTTGGCTTACTTGGCATGGCTTGAAAATTCGCCTAAAACAGCCGCTTTTTACCGCAAAATCGTACCATACTAGAATAAACGCGGTTTTTTCCGATTTTATTGACAGAAAATGATTCTCGATTTATAATCATTCTCAATAACTATGCGACGGTATGGTCAAAGGCATAATGCGAGGTATCTATGACCGTGTTTGGTATCCGAGAAGGAACGCCCGCCGGCGATATTGTGAGCTACATTCAGCGTAAAGGTTCAGCGACTGTCAAGGAATTGGAAGATGCGCTGGCTGTGAGCACAACTGCGGTGCGCGAGCAACTAACCCATCTCACCAACCAAGGCCTCATTGCACCAACCAAAATTCGCCAAGGACCAGGCCGCCCTTCCTACCGCTATACCCTGACTGCTAAGGCCCAATCGCTCTTTCCTAAGGGCTACGATGTGCTTTTGAATGTGTTGCTGGAAGAAATTTTGGCGACCGAAGGTCCAGAAGGTATGGCTCAATTGCTCAGTCGGGTGGGCACACGCTTGGCAACGCTCTACACGGGCGATCATCCAGCCAACGTGGCTTTGCGTGAGCGTTTGATGCAATTCGTCTACACGATGAACCGCAAAGGGATGTCGATCAATGTAGCCGAATCGCCTGGCGGTGGATGGGTGGTGAGTGAGTATGCCTGCCCCTATTTTGAGGTAGCCCAAACTCACGATAGCCTGTGTAGCATGGAACGTCAAATGATGGAAACTGCGCTCGGCCATGAAGTTGAAATTCAACGGCGCATGGTCGAAGGTCATAACGGCTGTCACTTTGTGATCAAAGCCGATGAGATTGGGATCGAGAAGCATAACTAAGTTCTTTGGCGGCTGGCGATGCAGGGGGCATGCCATGCTGTTGTGTTGAATAGCAATCTTGAATAGGAGTGTCATGAGCGCCAACAATTTGGTCATTCGCAACTTGCACGTTGCGGTCGATGGCAAAGAAATTCTTAAAGGCATTAATCTCACCATCGAAGAAGGCAAAATTCACGCCATCATGGGGCCAAATGGCTCAGGCAAGTCAACCTTGGCATACACCCTCGCTGGTCACCCACGCTATGAAGTGACCGAAGGCGAAGTTTGGTACAAAGGCCAAGATGTGCTTGATCTCGAACCAAATGATCGTTCAAAATTGGGCTTATTCTTGGCCTTCCAATATCCAGTGGCGGTAGCTGGCGTAACTGTTGCCAATTTCTTGCGAGCAGCCTTGAATGCCCATCGCGCTCAAGAAGGCGTTGATCCCAAATCAACCGCCATTCCAATGGCTGAATATCGCAAAGTGATCAAAGCCCGAATGGATATGTTGGAAATGGCTCCTGACTTTGCCCGCCGCTATTTGAACGAAGGTTTCTCAGGCGGTGAAAAGAAACGCCTCGAAATTTTGCAAATGGCCATGTTGCAGCCAGCTATGGCAATCATGGACGAAACCGACTCAGGCCTTGATATCGACGCTTTGAAGATTGTGGCCGAAGGTGTCAACAAAGTTAAAGCTGAAAAACCTGAATTAGGCGTGTTGGTGATTACCCACTACCAACGCTTGCTCAACTACATCAAGCCCGATTATGTGCACGTTTTGATGAACGGCCAAATTGTGCGCGAAGGCGGCCCCGACATGGCCTTAGAACTCGAAGAAAAAGGTTACGATTTCATTCGAGAGGAAGTGTTCGGCAATGCCAGCTAATTTGCAATCTACCTTTGATCTGGCGCAATTTGAGGCTTTGTTGGCCAGTCGCAACGAGCCAAGCTGGCTGACCAGCCGCCGTCGCGAAGCTTGGGAAGCATTCGAAACCGCTGAGCAACCAGATTGGCGACGAACCAATTTGAAGGGCTTCAATATCGCTGATTACACGCTGGCTGAGGCCGAAGTTTCAGTTGATTTTGCTGGCGCGGAAGGCGTGACGATTCTGCCTTTAGCCGAAGCGATTCAAAGCCACGCCGAATTGGTGCAACGAGTGCTTGGCAGCGCCGTCCAAACCAGCCGCGATCCATTTTCAGCGCTCAATAATGCTTTGGTCAACGGCGGGATTTTTATTCACGTTGCCAAAGATGTTGCGGTTGAAGAGTTGGTGCGGATTCGCTATCACCTCAGCAATGCTGGCACGGTTGTCGCCCCCCGCACATTAATCGTCACCGAGCGCCATAGCTCGATCAACGTGATCGAAGAAATTAGCTCAGCTGATTTTGCCGGTAGCGCAGTGGTCTTGACCGGGGCTGAAATTGAGGTTGGCGATGGTGGCCAAGTTGGCTTCAGCAGCGTGCAAACCTTGAACAGCAATGTCTATCTGTTGGGCAGCCAACAAATTCGTATCAACCGCGATGCCCAAGCCGAATGGCTCAACGTGGTGGTTGGTAGCGCTGTGCAGCACGTAACCTTGGAAGCCAATTTGAGCGGCAACGGCTCAAGCGTCAATTGGAATGGCTTGTTGTATGGCAATGGCAAGCAAAACTTGCTGGTTGCGCCCAAGCTCAATCACATTGGCTTGAATACCGAAGGCCAAATCAACTTCAAAACCGTGGTTGATGATGAAGCCTATGCCGTTTTCGATGGCATGGTCAAAATCCCTGCCACTGGACAAGGAACCAACTCCGACTTGCGCGAAAATGCCTTGCACTTGAGCAAAAATTCACGCTCGGATTCAATTCCAGGCTTGGAGATTGATGCCAATGAAGTTAAGGCAGGCCACGGCTCAACCAGCGGCCAAATCGACGAAGAGCAGTTGTTCTATCTGCAATCACGCGGTTTGCCGTTTGCCGAAGCCAAGCGCACGATCGTGTTGGGCTTTGTCGGCGAAATCATCGATATGATTCCTGATGAAGCTGTCCGCGAACGGGTCGAAACCATCGTCGCCGAAAAAGTCTAACGATTTGATCCACGAAGGGCACGAAGGACACGAAGGATGTTTTTTGTGTGATCCCAAAAATAGTTAGTTTATGTATCTAGTTACAGCGACGAACTAACTATTTTTGGGAGGCGTGGATGGCAACGATTCTTTTGGCAGACGAAGTGTTCGCGGTGGTTGGGGCGGCGATTGAAGTGCATCGCGAGTTGGGTAGTGGCTTTTTAGAGGCTGTTTATCAAGAAGCACTTGCATTAGAGTTGGCACAACGCCAAATTCAGTTTGCAGCCCAAACACCTTTGGCAATTCGTTATAAACAGCAATTACTCCAAAAACCTATATTGCTGATTTTATTTGTTACAACCAAATTATTGTTGAGCTAAAAGCGCTAAATCGTTTGACAACTCTCGAAGAAGCGCAACTGATTAATTATCTCAAAGCAACCCAGTTTCGGGTTGGTCTATTGATTAATTTTGGTAGTCTTGGCAAGTTGGAATGGAAACGCTTAGTTCGTTGACGTTACTATCAACTCGTTAATTGCCCATGAATTTTTACAGATCACAAGAGCCAAACATTCGTGCTCTTCGTGTCCTTCGTGGATAAATAAGCAATTTTTTATTAATTGCCTATAAAGCTTGGTAGAAATACCAAATCCAAACATTCGTGTCCTTCGTGGATCAAATAAACAATTCATGGTTTCCTTTATGGAATCGGATATTGGTGAGTTATGTCTGTACAAACAACCCTTGATATTCAGGCCATTCGCGAGCAATTCCCGCTCTTGGATCAATCGATTAACGGCCATCGCCTAGCCTATTTGGATAGCACCGCAACTGCCCAAAAGCCGCTAGCAGTGCTTGATGCGATGGATCGCTATTATCGCACGATTAATGCGAATGTTCATCGAGGTGTGTATCAGATTAGCGAAGCCGCCACCGAAGCCTATGAAGGCACGCGCCGCACGATTGGCCGCTTTATCGGCGCAAAATCGACCAAAGAAATTATTTTTACTCGCAACGCGACCGAAGCGATTAACTTGGTTGCCCAAAGCTGGGGCCGTGCTAATTTGCAAGCGGGCGATCGAATTTTGCTCACAGTCAGCGAGCATCATTCAAATTTAGTGCCATGGCAATTGCTAGCAGCCCAAACTGGTGTAGAGCTTGATTTTATCGAGCTTGATGATCAAGGCCGACTTGATCTCAGCCACCTTGATCAACTATTGACTGAACGCACCAAATTGGTCGCCATGACCCACATGTCGAATGTGTTGGGCACGATCAATCCAGTTGAACGGGTGATTGCGGCGGCCAAACAGGTTGGAGCCTTGGTGCTGCTGGATGGGGCGCAAAGTGTGCCACATATTCCCGTCAATGTTCAAGCACTTGGCTGCGATTTCTTGGCCTTTTCGGGGCATAAAATGTGCGGTCCAACTGGGATTGGGGTGCTGTGGGCGCGGCGCGAATTGCTTGAAGCCATGCCGCCGTTTATGGGTGGCGGCGATATGATCAAACGGGTCGGGCTACGCGAAAGCTCATGGAACGATCTCCCATGGAAATTCGAGGCAGGCACGCCAGCGATTGCCGAGGCGATTGGCCTTGGCGCGGCGATTGACTTCTTGAATGAACTTGGGATGCAGGCGATTCACGAGCGCGAACGCCAATTGACCCACTACGCTTGGGATAAACTCAGCGCCATCGATGGGTTGACCATTTTTGGTCCACCTGCTGCCGAGCGCGGTGGCTTGTTGAGCTTTACCCTTGCAGGTGTGCATGCCCACGATGTGGCAGCGATTCTCGATACCCAAGGGATTGCAGTGCGGGCTGGGCATCATTGCACCCATCCATTGCACGATATTTTTGGCGTGCCAGCAACGGTACGCGCATCATTCTACCTATACACGCTTGAGGAAGAAATTGATCGTTTGGCCGAAGCCTTGGTTTTGGCTCGCGATACCTTCCAACTGTGAGGCCTTGTGGACGATTTATATCGTGAAAATATATTAGATCATTATCGCCATCCGCGAAATTACGGCGAGATCGAACAAGCAACGATTGTGCAACACGAGCATAACCCGTTGTGCGGCGATCAACTCAGCATTTATTTGCTAGTCGAGAACGAGCGGATTGTTGATGTAAAATTTAAAGGCAAAGGCTGCGCGATCAGCCAAGCTTCAGCCTCGATGCTCAGCGAAGAACTTGCTGGCAAAAGCGTTGATGAAGCCAAAGCCTTTGATAAACAAACCATCCTCGATTTATTGGGGATACCGATTGGACCCGTGCGGCTCAAGTGTGCCTTGCTCTCGCTCAAAACACTCAAAGCTGGACTCTACGGGGTCAATCTGGTTGACGACGATGAGGATAGCCTTTGAGCCATCTTGCTCCGCACTCAGCATTAATTACCATCGTTCGCTTTGGTAGATTGGCTGGAGTAGCACTTGTTCTATGGGTAATCTATGCACTGATAGAACGATGGCGTGAGCAGCATTATCAACAATCAATTGCTACGACACTAGCTGAATTTTCTGCTAATGAATGGCAGCATTTAGAAACAGAATTGCAAGATTCTGAATCAAGTAATCTCATCACTTATTCGTGATCACACTATAGGAGGCTCAGGGCATGTCCAACCCTGCACAAAACGAGATCGAGTTTGATTACTCGAAGTACGGCTTTCGCGACGAAGAGAACTACACATTCAAATCTTCAAAAGGTCTGAATGCCGATATTGTACGCACGATCTCGGAAATGAAGGGCGAACCTGAATGGATGTTGCAACGCCGCTTGAAGGCGCTGGAAATTTTCCACAAGAAGCCATTGCCTGTTAGTGGAGTCTGGGCCAATCCTCGCTTAGCTGAGCTGGATTTCCAAGATATTCACTATTATGTGCGACCTGGCGAACGCGCCGAAAATAACTGGGACGATGTGCCAGAAAGTATCAAGAATACCTTTGAAAAATTGGGTATTCCTGAAGCCGAACGCAAGTTCTTGGCTGGCGTTGGCGCTCAATACGAATCAGAAGTTGTTTACCACTCGTTGCGCGAAGAGTGGGAAAAACTGGGCGTGATCTTTCTTGATACCGATACTGGTTTGAAAGAGTATCCAGAATTGTTCAAGGAATATTTCGGCACGATCATTCCTTCAGCCGATAACAAATTTGCTGCCTTGAACACAGCAGTTTGGTCGGGTGGCTCGTTCGTGTATGTACCCAAGGGTGTCAAGGTCGATATTCCATTGCAAGCCTATTTCCGCATCAACGCTGAAAACATGGGCCAGTTCGAACGCACCTTGATTATCGTTGACGAAGGCGCTGAAGTTCACTATATCGAAGGTTGTACCGCGCCAGTCTACAGCACTAACTCACTGCACTCAGCGGTTGTGGAAATCATCATCAAAAAAGGTGGCAAATGCCGCTACACCACGATTCAAAACTGGGCCAATAATATCTTTAATTTGGTGACCAAACGCGCCGTAGCCTACGAAGATGCTTCAATGGAATGGGTCGATGGCAACATTGGCTCGAAGTTGACCATGAAGTATCCTGCGGTCTACATGATGGGTCGCGGCGCAAAGGGCGAGGTGCTCTCAGTCGCTTATGCTGGCGAAGGCCAACATCAAGACGCTGGGGCCAAGATGGTGCACGGCGCTCCCGACACCACCAGCCGCATCACCAACAAATCAGTCTCAAAGAACGGCGGTCGCACGACCTATCGTGGTTTGGCCAAGGTTATGCGCGGTGCACACAATGCCAAAATCAACGTGGTCTGTGATGCCTTGATTCTCGACAATCGCTCAGCCTCGGATACGATTCCTTATATCGAGATCGAGGAAGATTCAGCAACCGTCGCCCACGAAGCAACCGTCGGCAAAATCGGCGAAGAGCAATTGTTCTATCTGATGAGCCGTGGCCTCGACGAAGCCGAAGCACTTTCGATGATTGTGCTGGGCTTTATGGAGCCATTCACCCGCGAATTGCCCATGGAATATGCGGTCGAATTGAACCGCTTGATCCAAATGGAAATGGAAGGTTCGGTCGGCTAGGCTTGGCCTACCAACGCCGAGGCGCAACCACTGCGTCCTCGGCGTTTTCTATGTCAGATCATTGTTAATCAATTTAGTTAATAAATTAAGGAATAATGATGAGCTTTCACGTTGTTGCAACGCTGCACGATTTGGCCGACACGCCAGCGATTCAAATTGATTTTGCTGGCGAGCAAGTCGGGATTTTTCGCTGTGGCACGCAGTATTTCGCCACCAGCAACATTTGCACCCATGCTTATGCCGAATTGCACGAAGGCGAGTTGGATGTTGATGATTGCACAATCGAATGTCCGTTGCATGGTGCACGTTTTGATTTAGCTAGTGGCCGCCCGCGCTCGTTGCCTGCGACCGAACCATTGAAGGTCTATAGCCTTAAAATTGAAGGCGATCAAATTTTGCTTGAAGCTTAAGTATTAATCTCGATAAAGGAGCAATCAATGAGCGATTATGTAAATTCTGAGGTGTTGGTGAGCACGGATTGGGTTGCCGAACATTTGAATGATCCCAATGTGCGCTTGGTTGAGTCGGATGAAGATATTTTGCTGTATGAAATGGGCCATATCGCCAACGCGGTCAAAATCAATTGGCAAGATGATTTAAATGATGTACGGATTCGCGATTATATTGATGGCGACGATTTTGCTGCGTTGCTTAGCCGTTTTGGCATTAGCAACGACACGACGATTGTATTTTATGGTGATAAAAATAATTGGTGGGCTTGCTATGCCTATTGGGTTTTCCAATTGCTCGGCCACGAAAAGCTCAAGATTATGAATGGTGGCCGCAAAAAATGGATCGACGAAGGCCGTGAATTGACCCGCGTTGTGCCAAGCTTCGAGCCAACCAACTATGTCGTGGGCCAACCAAAGCCTGAAATTCGCGCCTTCCGTGATGATGTTCTGGCGCATATTGGTCGGCCAAATCCGCGCCAAACTGCAATTGAATTGCCAGCTGGCCATAGCTTGGTCGATGTGCGCTCGCCTGATGAATACACTGGCAAAAAATTGCACATGCCCGAATATCCCCAAGAAGGTGCTGTGCGCGGTGGCCATATTCCAGGCGCAGTCAATGTGCCGTGGGCCAAAGCAGTCAACGATGATGGCACGTTCAAAAGCGCCGATGAAATTCGCCAATTGTATGGCGAGGTTGGGGTTACGCCCGAAAGCGATACCGTGGTGTATTGCCGAATTGGCGAACGCTCATCATTAACCTGGTTTGTGCTGCACGAATTGCTGGGCTACAAAAATGTGCGCAATTACGACGGCTCGTGGACCGAGTGGGGCAATGTGGTTGGTTTGCCAATTCATAATCCTACGACCAGCAAATAGGGACTGTGCATGCCCACCCCCCACACTCCCTCTCCCGCAGGCGAGGGGAAACCACGAAACCAAAAGCCCCTCTCCCGCCGCAGTGGGAGAGGGGTTGGGGTGAGGGAATTAGCTAAACAACTCGCGATTGGCATTGAGATACTCGGCCAACGATTGGGCTGGCTTGCCAGTCAAGCGCTCAACGTCGTTGGTCACAAGATCCAACGCACCTGAGCCGATCAAATCGTGGTCGATCGCGACGACAAAACCAGCGATTTGGGCGGGCAGCCCAAATTGCTCAAGTTGTTGTTGAGCGCTGGCAGCATCAATTGGATAGTAGGCGACTTCGCGGCCTGCAAATTCGGCCACAGTTTCAGCGATTGCTTTATGGGTCAAACTCACCGGGCCAGTGATGTTATACACTTCTGAGGCGGTGTTATCGCTGACCAAGGCGGCAGCGGCGGCGGCAGCACAATCGGCGCGGGCAACTAAGCCAGCAGCAGCATCGCCAGCAGCGGCAGCGATTACGCCACCAGCCAAAGCGCCTTTGATTTTATCGGTGATCGTTTCAAAATAGAAGTTGTTGCGCAAGAAACTATAGCTCAAACCGCTCGCCACAATCGCTTGCTCGGTCGCAGCGTGTTCGCGAATAAATTCCATTGGGGCTTCGGCAGGATTGATTGCCGAGGTATAAACCAAATGCTTCACGCCAGCCGCAGCGATTGCTTTGACCGCATCTGTTTGCAAGCGCACACGTTCGCCGCCAACCACATCGATACTGATCATCAAGACGCGCTCGACTCCAGCCAAAGCAGCAGTCAGACCAGCGGGATCGCTGAAATCGCCAGCGACGACTTTAACCCCTTGAGCAGCGACATCGGCCAATTTGGCGGGATCACGGGTGATTGCCACAACTTGATTTGCTGCAACTTTTTCGAGCACTTGCTGCAAAACCAACCGCCCTAATTGCCCAGCCGCACCTGTGATCGCTACCAAACCTTGGGTATTTGCCATGATTGAAAACCTCGCTAATGTATTTTTAGATCTAAACAACACTCGTTGTTTAATTGACATCTGTTGAATAGCATAAAGAAGCCGTGGTATAGTGTCAACCAGCAAAAACCAAAATTTGTTGTTTAGGCAACAAAGGAGCCAAAATGTTGGGAAACGTGGTTAAAGTTGACCCGCGCACCAAGCGCACCCGTAAATTAATTCTTGATGCTTTGATTCAACTCTTGCGCACCCATACCTTCGAGGAAGTCACGGTCAATGAGATTGCCGAAGCAGCAACGATCAATCGTGCAACCTTTTATGCCCATTTCAGCGATAAATATGCCTTGGTCGATGAGCTAATTCGTGATGGCTTTATGCTGTATCTTGATCGACGCATGCAGCATTATCCTGATACGCCGACGCGCTATATGCAAGCTTTGCTCTGGGCGATCGCCGACCACTGGGCGATGATCCATGGTCAATGCAATCAATATCATCGCTTTTTCGATTCGCTGGCCGAAAATCAGATCAAACGCATGCTGGAGCAGCATATTCAAACTTGGCTTGATCATTATGGGCCGCTGCGCAACGTGCCAGCCATGCAACGCCAATTATTAGCAACCATGCTGAGTTGGTCGGTCTATGCTTTGGTTGCCCGCTGGCTGTATAGCGACCGCTGCCAAAACCTCGAACATTTTATCAATGATAGCGTGCCCTTGCTGGTTGGCAGTATCGAAGCGTTGAAAGGATGAATTATGAGGGATGAAGGATGAAGAGCTACATCAGAAGGCAAACATCAAAAGGTTAGATAGTAGAGGGTTTAGGATTCAATGGGGTATTGCGATCGCCTATAGCCTTCAGCCCTGTGTACCATGTCATAGCATTTGTCGCAGCCACGGTGTATGCTAGGGTTAGCATCGCAGTGGAGGACACCATGATTATTCCTTGGATCTACTACATTCAGGCCGATGAGCAATTATTGGTTGAAAGTCTGAGCCGCCGCTGGACAGTCAACGGGCCACGTCGCTATACCGCCCGACCATTCGAGCGGATCACGCGGCGCAGCGGTTTGGTGCTTGGGCCAACCGAATATGTCTATGTGACCGATTCGCTGACTGGCCAAGAACGGCTTGAGCGCGGCCCCCAACTGTTTTTTCCAACTGCCTACGAAGAAATTGGCACAACTCAACAGGCGCTGCCGCTCAAGAAAAACCAATATGTACGAATTTTGGATCGCAGCACGGGGCAATTGCGGGTTGAGCGCGGCGAACAAAGCATTTATCTCCAGCCCAACGAAAGCCAAATTGGCAATATCGAGGCTGGCTACAATATTGATGAACATCATGCGGTGTTGGTACGCAGCACCACCGATGGCCAATTAAATCTGATCACGACACCCCAAGTTTTTATTCCCACCGCCGAACAAGAGGTGATCGAGCATCGCCAACGGATTTTGCTGGAAAATCATGAAGTTGTGGTGATTAAGGATCGTGATGGGCGCTATCAGTTTCGACGCGGCAGCCAACGCGATCGTTCATTCTTCCTCGAACCCTATACCGATTTGGTAACCTTTCGCTGGTCGTCGGGCTTGCACAAAGATAAACGTAATTTGGTGATTACCCATTTAGATATTCGGCCAAAATTTATGTGGTATGCCTTCGAGGCCCGTACCCAAGATAATGTCGAAATTATGATCGATATTACTTTTTTCTGGCAGTTGGCCGATGTTGAGGCCATGATTGTTAGCACCGACGATGCGCCAGGCGATATTTGCGCCCACGCCCGCAGTGCAATTATCCAAGCAGTTTCGCAAACCAGCCTTGAACGCTTTTTGGCCAATTTCAACAGCATCGTGCGTGATGCAGTGATTGTGCCAGAAGATGGTTTTTATGCTGAACGTGGCGTGAAATTACACTCGGTCGAAGTGCGCTCAATTACCTGCAAAGATGCCAATACCCAGCGCGTGCTGCAAGAAATTATTCAAGAAACCACCAATCGGCTCAATCGGCTACAAAAACAAGAGAGCGAGAACGAAATCAAGGTCAAACAGCTCGAAGGTGAGATTGTGGCCCAAGAAACCCGCAGCCGTTTGTTGGAATTGCAACGCCGCATCGCCCAAGCCGAAGCCGAAACCCAAGGTTTAGCCGAAGCCGAACGGGTGCATGCCTTTATTCAAGGGCTGGGAGCCGAATTGCCGATCAGCGAAAAGTTGGCGATTTTCAATATTTTGCGTCGCCAAGAAGCGATCGCCAGCCTGAGCCAAGGCAAAGCTCAATTGTATCTCACGCCTGCTGATATTAACTTGAGCCTTGAACATCATTGATAAGTAGGTGATAGACTTGATTTAACCACGAAGAACACAAAGAGCACGAAGGTTGAAGTTTGAGCGATTAACACTCAGCCAATTATTCGGGTAATTTGTGTAATTCGTGGCTAAAAACTGAATCCTAGAACCCATTCGCCGAACCATCATCCCTGCGTTGCACAAAGCGAAATGCGCCGCCTTTTTCCACATCCATCACATGGCCGCGCCAAACAATGCGCTGAGGCGCAAGCAAGGCTTGAATCAATTGCACTGGAATGAGCAATTCTAAAAATGGTACAAACAGCCAATAGCGCCGTGGCGTGGCTTGCTCTAGGTAGGCTTGATCAATCTGAATAAAACTGATCAGGCCAAGCAAAGTATACGTTGCAGCAAACCAGCGTTGACGTTGGCTTGGTCGCAAGACGCTCACGATCGCCAAAACCAATGGAAACAGCGTGGGCACAATCGCCAAACAAAACAGCAAGCTGCGTTCGCGCCGATTCAAATGGCGTAGCAGCGATTCACGTGGGAAGATAAACCAGCGTTGGATCAGGCTGCGATAGCGTTGGGCATTGGTCACGGTAGTACGAATTGCATGGCGCATGCTGGTTTGCTGCAAGCGCAGGCCTGCCTGTTGCACCCGTTGCGCCACCGCAAAATCGTCAGCCAAAATATGCTCTAAGCCAACAAAACCATGCAATTGCTCCAAAACGTCGCGGCGCATGGCATAGAACATTCCATTGATCGTAAATGGCTCGCTAACTTGGCTATAGGGTACATAGGTCAGCAAACTATTGCTATTAACAAACAATGCCACCAAACTCGACCAAGTATTATCGAACGAGCGATAGTAGGGCAAGCCAAAGGCCAAGCCTACTCCCGCTTGATCGAGCCATGGCAAACATTGTTCCAAGCCATAGGCTGGCAGGCTGGTATCATCGTCGAGCACGCAAATAATTTGGCCTTGGGCTTGTTGTAATCCCGCAATTAGCTTGAAGGTTTTGGGATTAACCCGCTCAGCTGGGGCTGGCAAACTGATAATCCGAATCGTTTGCTCGGCATATTCTGCTTGCAATCCATAGCAAAGCTGTTGAGCGATCCGATCATCATCATCAATTAACCATAGCCATTCGCGCTTATAGCTGCTTGGCGCATTCAAATTGGCGCGTAAACATATGGCCAAATGCGGGTCGCCGCTCAAAATTGGCTGGAGCAAACTCACCAAGGTGGTCGCAGGCTCGTGTTGAGCAGTAGGAGTAGGCTTGCCAAAAAAGCGCCATACTTGCCACCATTTCCAGCAGCGCTGGCCAAGCATCAAGCCACACAACACTATCCATATTCGTTTAATCATGATCTTGCTCCTTGCCCAACCATTGAGCCGAGGCCGAATGCCGCAGCCGAATCCGCTCACCGCGCCAAACAATCGTATCATCGCCCAGCAAACCCCAAAGCATCAGCAAGGGATCGATCAACGTACCAATGATACTCAAGGGCCAAGCCCACCACGGCACTTTGGTTTGGCAATAGCGCCGAATTTGCCAACCCTGCAAGCTCAACTGCGCCAATAAACATGCCACGAGCCAAGGCCGTAGTTTTGGCTGGCGCATGCTTGCCAAGGCCAAAATCGTGGGAATCGGCTGGGCAAGGCTGCTCAAAATGGTCACAAACTGGTCGTATTGGCTGAGATGCGGCAGCATCAGCACGCGGGGAATCGTAAACCAACGCTGCATCTGCTGAAAATAGGCTGGTAAATTCACAAAATAATTATCTACCTGATAGATTAATGGCATTTGCAAATTGCGCAGACCATGGGCTTGCACCCGCCGCGCCAACTCATGATCGTCGTCAATCCGCCCGTACATGCCACTCAGCCCGCCAATTTGTTCAAACACGCTGCGTTGCAAAGCAAATTGATGCCCAGTAATTGTGTATGGCTCGGTTAAAGCCGCCAAACCGATATAGCTGGGCAAGGCATTGGCATTGACAAAATTGCTCATCAAAGCCGACGGGAAATTATGCCAATTCACATAGCAGGCCAAGCCAAAAATCGCCCCAACCTGCGGCTGGAACAAATAGGGTAGGCCTTGGCTCAAGCCATCAAGCGGTAAGCTAACATCATCATCAACAAACCATACGATCTCGGAGTTGGCTTGGGCCAGCACAGCTTGCAATTTCACTAACTTCGAAGCACGTTGGCCCCAATCTGGCGCAACTTGAATAATCGTGATGTGCTGCTCAGGATGTTTTTTCTGTAAAGCAGAACACACTGCCAATGTTTGATTATCTGCTTGATCGATCACCCAATAATGTTGAAGTTGGCCCGCATAGCGCAAATCGAGCCGCTGTTGCAAGGTTTTGGCTAAATCAAACACCCCATGGGTTAACGGTTGAATCAAATCAATGCTCGGCCAATGTTTGGGTGCTGGTGGTTGGTGCTTGGCAAAAAACCGTCGAATCACCAGCCAACGCCAACAGCGATCAAGCAGATACCACCAAGCCAACCAACGCATCAGGCAACCTCAATCCAAGCCAAAGCCCAATCAATATAGTGATCAATTTGCGCTAACGAAGCACAATGTTGGGCGTGAGCCATGAGTTGGTAGCTGGCAGCTGGATAATATTGCCGCAACAACTGCTGATCGCGCTGCCCAAACAAACCATCATGTTCAGCCACAATTATTGCCAACTTGCCATGCCAGCGAGCCGCACCCAAATGCCAATCCAGCTCACGCCACCAGTTCAACAAGCACAGATAATCGTAGCGCTGCAACTGTTGAATATTGTGGTGCAAGCGCTCGGCCCAAAATGGCCGCAAGCTATCGGCCATTGGCTGCAAAAATTGCTGTGTGCCCTGCCAAAACAAGCGCCGCACCAAGCCCAACGGCAAGATCGCGACCAACGGTTGGAGCAGGGTCAGCCAAATCCAGCGGGTTCGGCGCGGCACACCTGTATCCGAAAGCAGCAAACCCAAGGCCAGCTGTGGGCAATAATGCAAAACCGCCTGGGCGATCAAGCCGCTATACGAGCCAGCCACAATCCAAGCCGCCTCAATTTGCAAATGCCCAAATAGGGCTAGTAGATTTTTGGCCAAATCAGCGAGCTTAAGAATCGTGTTGGGATAGGTCAAACTAATCACCCGAAAGCGTTGATGGCAACGGGACAGCCAACGAAAGGCTAAATCGGCACGAGCCAAACCACCAGGCAAAATCAACAGTGCAGGCAAATCGCCGCCAGTATCACAAAACTCCCACGTGTGGCCGTTGATGGTTACACGCTGAAGCGGATAACGCTCAAGCATCGCCTGATAGCAATATTGGCAATCGGCAGCACTGATTAATTGTTCATACTCAAACTGGCGCATTAATCGGGTTGCCTCTTGCTATCACTGCTCTGTTTATGCTACGAAATTGCCACAAACCTGCAATAGCACCCTCATCAGGCTTGCTACAGTAAAGCCAAGCTTTTTTATTGAGGAGTTATGCTCTATATCGGGTTGCAACGGCGATTCAATCAATTCCACGTTGGCAAACCATGATTTATGGCTGATATCTGTCAGCATGCTTAGCGCTTATTTGGTTCACTCGAGCTATTTGGCTGGACACTGATGACATCAAGGTTGTGTATCCAAAGCATTAGATTGGCAGGCGTAACTGAATATGGGCACCTTGCTCGCTGGGAATTAGCGCAGCTTCGCCGCCATGAGCACGCAAAATCGTGCGGACAATGGCTAAGCCTAAGCCTGAGCCACCTTCAGCACCACGCACGCCCCGCTCCCAAATCGCCTCGCGCAAGGCAGGCGGAATCCCTTCGCCAGTATCTTGCACATCAATCACCACTTGCTCGGCGGTCAAACTAACGCGCATGCTAATTTGGCCGCTAGGTGGGGTAGCTCGCAAAGCATTATCAAACAAATTTAATAAAGCCTGCTTTAAACGGTCATGATCAGCCTCGACCACAATTGGGCGTGGCGGAACTTGGGCCAATAATTCAACCCCGCTCCGTTGCGCCCGCCCACTCAAATTCTGCACCAATTCGTGAATCATCGCGCCAAGATCAAGGGTTTGTTTGGGGCCAAGCGTCAGGCTTGGTTGGGCATCGCTGCGCAAAAGTTCATCAGCTAAACGGGCCAAACGGGCAATTTCGGCTTGCATTGCGCGAATCGATTGAGCTTGTTCATCGGCGTTCTCGGCATCCTCGATATTTTCCAAGTAGCCACCCAAAGCCATCATGGGCGTGCGCAATTCATGCGAAACATCACGATAAAAACGCCGCTGAGCCTCAGATTGCTGCTCGATCCGCGATAACCGCTCGGCTAATTGGTCGGTCATGGTGTTGATTGAACGTGCCAATTGCACAAATTCGGCGGGGCCGCGTTCAAGCGCTCGTTCAGTCAAATCGCCATCGGCCACTTGCTCAGCTGTTTCACGCAATTGGCCAATCATGCGAGCCAACCAACGAGCGACCAACGAAGAGCCTAAAAAGGCTGCCGCAAAAGCCAAACCAATCGAGATAAACACAAAACGTATCAACACCCGCAATAAGCGATCTTCGTCTTCGACGCTTTGTGAAACCTCAATCACCCCCACAACTTTTTGCTGCCAACGCACTTGACCAGCCACATAACGCCGACCACGGGTCTCGGCCACAAACACGGTTGGAATGCTGGTCACAAATTGGCTGGCTGCAGCACGGCTGGGAAAAGCCGAGTTTGAGCCATTGGCTCCAAAAATCTGGCCAGCACTGCCAAACACCCGAATCGCACCATCACCACTACCAACTGGCCGACTCAACAAAATATTGCTGGCTGATTGCAAATCGCCATCGCTGGCAATCAGTTGCTCAGCAAAAGCCACATATAATTCAAGCTGATTGTTCAATTCTAGGCTGCGACGATCAGCTTCGCTAATGCGTACTCCCAGCAGAATGATTAATGCAATTAATGCCAACGGCACGACACTCACCGCGACCATGGTGATAGTCAATCGTACCGCCAGCGTTACAATTTTTGGGCGTTTAAATTTCTTCATAGCTGTATTATCGCATAGCTAGCCACTTGCATGGCATGATATAATCGCTTTTGAGAAAAAATCTCCCATTGTGTGAAACCTGATAATTAACCCTGATGTAGAAAGTGTAGAGGCAATGTCTGCGTTAACCTATCCCTCCCTGCCCTCGCCATTTGAAATGATTGGCCCGTGCGGCAAACAATCGACCCATCGCCGTTTTTTTATGGCCAAGAAAGCAGGCATCCCATACCTGATTTGGTGGGAAAGCCGCATTCCTGAGGCCTTGCGCAAACAACAAATGGTTGTGCAAATTGCCAACCAAGCTGGTAGCGAAGTAGCTATCTTAGATGTGCAAGCCTTATCGTTGCAACAGCTATTGGATACTGCTGGAAGTTTACCAGCACCAGTTGCCGCCCAATATGCCTTGGGCTTGATCGAAACCGCTGAATTTAATCATCGCCAACGAACTGCCCTCACAACTAGTAATTTGTATGGGCCAAGCCTGCTTGATCTTGGTTCGCAAGGCACGATTGTGCCAAAAATTGATCCACGGGCAGGCCAACAAGCTGGGCCAGTTCCCGCCCAACTCTTGCCAATCAATGAACCAGCCAGCCCACAAACTGATAGCTATTACATTGGGGCATTGATTGCCTGGATGATTAGCGGGCAATTTGCGCCCCAGGGAAATCCCTTGGCAATGCTGCCAGCAATCGATGGCAATTTACGGAGCATTTTGCAACGCGCCACTGTTGCCAACCCCAGCCAACGCCCAAGCGCCCAAGCCCTTGGTCAGCAAATTCAAGATTGGTTGTCGGGCAAAGTTACGCCAGTCGCCAAAAAGAAGCCCTCGCAATGGGCTTGGCTAGCAGGCGCGATCACAACCGCTGCGATTATGTGGTTGGTGATCTATGGTTTATCCCGTCAAGATAAAGTGACCGATACCGAGTTTGGTCAGGCGCAAATTGAGCAAGGCACTGGTGATTTCCAGCCAGGTACTTCTAGCAACGGCTTAGCCATGCTGGGAGATATCGACGGAGTTGAAGTTAATCGGATTGATGATACTCGCCATCCCGAAATCGATATGTATTTGAGTATTATGCGGCCCACGGGGGTAGTCACCGACGTGCCGCGGCAAAATGTCAAAGTCTTTGAAAATAACAATCAGATTGAAGGCTTTTCGTGGGTCAATCTCTCACGCGTCCAAGATCCATTAAACATTATGTTGGTGATCGATACCAGTGGGAGCATGGGGCCAAGCAAAGAGGGTTTAACCGATGGTGGCCTCGATGCCGCCAAAATTGCTGCGCTTGACTTTATCGATCACCTGCCTTCCAACGCCAATGTTGGCTTGATTCACTTTGGGACGCTGGTAACGGTTGACCATTCGCTCACCAACGATATTGGGGCAGTACGCCAAAGTATCAGCGAGCTTAAACCCGAAGGTCAAACCGCAATTTACGATGCCTTGGCCATCAGCTATACCCAACTGCGTCGTGCCAAAGGTCAAACCTTCATCGTCTTGATTTCCGATGGCGCGGATACCGCCAGCAAAGGCGATAACTACGACAGCATCGTAGCGAAGGCCACAAAAGCCAACATTCCCACCTACATCATTGGTCTCACCAGCCCAGAGTTTGATGGTCAATTGTTGGAAGATTTGCAACGCGATACCAAAGCCATGATTTACCAAACCCCCTCCAAAGAACAACTTGGTGGCTTTTATACTGAGGTCGCGCAAGAGGTTTCTGGCCAATATCGTGCCAGCTTTAACATTCCTGATACCTATAAAACTGGCGATGAAATTATGCTCAAGGTCGAGGTCAATGCTGGCGATGGCCTCTTAGTCACCAAAGAACGCAAGTATATTCATCCCTAATTATTAATAACCAACCAAGTGTCTATCGCAGCATCGTTAAGGTGCTGCGATTTTTGATCGGCGCAAACTTATGCTACAGTGCAGGCCACAATCACCACAGCGAGAACACCTATGTTGGATTTACAAAAATTACGGATGTTTGTGGCAGCGGCGCAAAGTCGCAATTTTACCCGCGCTGCCGAGCAACTTGACCTAACTCAACCAACCGTGAGCCAGCAAATTCAAACGCTTGAGCGCGAATTAGGCGTTAGTTTGTTTGAGCGGCTAAGTCGTGGAATTGAGCTAACAGCGGCTGGGCGGGCGCTCTTGCCGCATGCCGAGCAAATGATCGCCCTCGAACGGATTGCCGAGCAAGCAGTGCGGGCTGCGGCTGGTCAAAGTGAACGTACCTTGCTCTTGGGCGTTGGCAATACCTTGGCAACCTATGCCCTGCCCGATTTGCTGCAACGCTTCAACTGGGAACACCCTGCGTTTGTGGTG
Source organism: Herpetosiphon sp. (assembly GCF_003512625.1). Lineage (NCBI taxonomy): Bacteria > Bacillati > Chloroflexota > Chloroflexia > Herpetosiphonales > Herpetosiphonaceae > Herpetosiphon > Herpetosiphon sp. The sequence continues at coordinate 173,717 of NZ_DOPT01000059.1, forward strand.
CATATTGGCACAGGCAACACGGAACAATTGCTGGCTCAAGTCATTTCGGGCGAGTTTGAATTGGCCTTGGTTGGCTCGCCAATTGTCCATACCCAATTGATCATTATGCCGTTTTTGACGACTGAATTGGTCGTGATTGTCAGCCCTGATGACCCATGGGCACGCTTAAAACAAATTAACATCGAGGCCTTACACGGGCGACGCATGCTCTTGCGCGAGGAAGGCTCCGCCTTGCAAGCCAGCGTCAGCGAATTGCTCAATGCTCAGCAAATTCGCCCTAAACAACCAATTGTGCTAGGAAATTTAGAGGCGATCAAGCGTTCGGTTGAGGTTGGCTTGGGCATCGCCTTAGTGCCAGCTATGGCCGTGCGCCGCGAAGTGGCGGCTGGGCGTTTGCGTCAAATTCATTTAGCCAATGTGCCAACCCGCCGCGTTTATAACGTCGTGCATCATCGCGACCGCCATATTACCAACGCCGCTCAACTATTCCTTGACCTTTTGCGCAAACCCTTGGGTCCTGATACTAACGAATGAGCAGTTGATATGCTATGATATGGGCTATTGCTTCCGACCACCTTTTGGAGCAGAACCCGTTATGGGCGTGGGGGAATGGCCTGCATGACCGATGCAGAACGACAATGGGTTAGCGCCGCCAAGGATGGCGACGTTGAAGCCTTCAATCAATTAGTGCGTATGTACGAAGGACGAGTCTATGGCTTGGCTTATCGTATGCTTGGCGATAGCGATAGCGCCGCCGATGTAGCTCAAGATACCTTTATCTCAGCATTTAAGGCGATCAAGCGTTTTCGCGAAGGCTCGTTTGCCGCTTGGCTGCTGCGCATCGCCACCAACGCTTGCTACGATGTGTTGCGAGCGCAAAAACGCCGCCGTACCACCTCGATGGATCAATTGCTCGCTGGCGATGATGATAGTCCAGGCGAGCAATTCGAGGATCAATCGTTGCCGCTCGATCAGCATATGATCAATCGCGAGTTGCAAGCAGCGATTCAAGCAGGATTAGCAACCTTGCCCGAAGATCAACGCGCAGTCTTAATTATGTGTGATATTCAAGGCTTTGCCTACGAAGAAATCGCGGCGGCTACTGATACCCAACTGGGGACGGTCAAATCGCGGCTCAGTCGTGCACGGGCAAAGTTACGCGATTATCTTAAAAGTCGGGAACTTTTGCCAACTGCCGAACGTTAAGCGTGATATGACTACACAAGTGGGTATGCAATGACACCAATATCTGAACAACAACAAGAACTTCTTTCGGCAGCCCTTGATGGTCAGCTTAGCGCCGCCGAGCAAGCTCAACTGGATCAACAGCTTGAGCACGACCATGGTTTAGCTGTGGAATTTGCCGAGTTGCGCTCGATGCAGGCATTGTTGCAAGAACTCCCGCCTGTGCGTCCACCTCGCAGTTTCACCCTTGATCCAGCAATCCATGCACCAAAACGCAGCTTCTGGCTCGGCGGTTGGATACGTTGGGTCGGTGTGGTTGGGGCATTCGCCTTAATGCTCACGGTTGGCTTGCAACTCACCAATCAATCTGGACAATCAATGACCATGGCTCCAGTTGCTGATATGGCAAACCCCGAAGCTGCCAATGGGGTTTCAGATCGCATGGCAATTGAGAACAATAACACGAGTGCTGAAGCCCCACCGATGGGCAGTGGTAGTGGCAGCGGCCCAGCCGATCCGAGCCAACCAACTACTGCCGAAGATACAATGGCAGTACTGGATCAAACACCTGAGCCGATGGTTGGTGGTGCAGCCCCAGCGATGATTGAGGGTTATCCAACACCCATGGCCTATAGCTCCATCCCAATCAGCGATACCGCTGGTATGGCTCGCATGAGCGCTGAGCAAGCCACTGCGTTGGCTGGTAGTCCCTTGAATAACCCACTGATCGATCAAAACAATCCTTCATCGCCCGGTACGCTCGATTTGGAGCAACCAGTGCTCAAGGAGCAAACACCAACCGCTCAGCCTGTGCCTATCGCGATGGCCGAGTCTGAACCATCATTATTGCTCTGGTTTAGCATCGCCTTAGTGCTGGGTGTTGGCTTGGCCTCCGCTATGGTCTATTGGCTCAAATCCTTCAAACAGCCCTAAATCACCACGGCTGCCCTTGCGATTCGGCTTGGGCAGCCGTAATAAATTGGCCCAACACTGCAATTCGCGCTTGGGCTAATTGTTGCGAATTGGCCAAACGTAGCTGGCTCGGCAAATGCTCCAGATTATGTTCTAAGGTCGCCAAAGCTTGGCCAAAGGTTGGATAACGAGTATCGCGCCCAACTTTGCTGACAATTCGCAAGATTGCTACCGCCCCTAGTTGCTCCAACATATCAGCATCACGCAATAAAGTTGCTTCAATACTCGTTGGCGTTTGCTGCGGGCTATGTTGGGAAATTGCTGTCAACACTACCTCAATTTTCTCAGGCGGAAACTGCCATTGCTGCAATAAGGCTGGTACCTTTTCCAAGGCATAGGCCACATTATCCCAAGCCGCCAATGCATCAGGATCAGTCGGGCGATGGCCGATAAACACGCCTAAGTCATGCAACCAAGCGGCGGCATACACCACATCATCATCATAGCTCAGGCCTTGGCCGATCATCGAAATTAATTGATACAAACGCGGCTGATGGCTATATTTATCGATTGGCAAAGCCTGTTCACGAATATAATGCTGAATCTGAGCACGAAAATCTGACATACAACTCACCTTTGGGGCAATACCACAGGCTGCCATTTTACCCGACAAACCCAACCCAGCATTTGACCCAGAAGTCCCCCTTGTAGATCCTACTTTTGAGAATTGACATAAACGTGCTATCACGGGTACACTACAGCGACCACTCAACCATGAACCAATTGTTGCTGGCAATACCGCGTTGCCGAGCTTTAGGCGGTATGGTATAGTTTGGTTGACAGCAGTCTGCAACGTGAGAGCATCACCATGAGCGTAATCGTCATTGATGACCAAGTTGTGCATTACGAGACCTTTGGGCGTGGTCGTCCAGTCCTATTTCTCCACGGCTGGCTCGGTTCGTGGCGATACTGGATGCCGACGATGGAATTCGTCTCCAAAGATTTCCGCACATATTCGTTCGATTTTTGGGGTTTTGGTGATTCAGATAAAACGAGTACTGCCAAGAGCATTAGCATTACCAATTTCTCTGATCAAGTGATTCGATTTCTCGATGCGATGGGCATCGATAAGGTTCCACTGGTTGGCCACTCCATGGGCGGCATGGTCGCGCTCAAAACTGCAATCCGCCACCCCAATCGGATTAGCCGAGTTGCGGCGATTGGTGCTCCGATCGTTGGTACATCGCTTTCAGGCTTGCTCAAACTCACCGATAATCAGTATGTTTCGCGAGCGATGGCGCGAGTGCCAGTTGTCACCAAATTTTTGTTTCGCTGGTTCTTAGGCAATGTCAACGATACGGCCTATGGCGAAATTCTCGACGATAGCGTGAAGCCCACCGAAGAGAGTTTGCGCCGCGCAGTTGGCTCGATGATGCGCACCGATTTGCGGCCTGAACTTGAGCAATTGACGATTCCAACCCTGATTATTCATGGTGCTCGCGACGATATTGTTAATCCCAATCAGGCCGATATTTTCTTGCAGCGCGATATGGCCAACACCCAAGTGTTTGTAATGCCTGAAAGTCGCCACTTTCCGTTCCTCGACGAGCCAGCCCAATTTAACAAGGTGCTTCACGCCTTCTTAAAACGGCCAGTCAATGAGGCCCGCGCTGCGGCAGAAGCGGCATAGTAGGTCAAGTTCATGATCGATGAACAAACTGAAGCTTTAGTTCGGCGACTCAAAAGCATCGAAGGCCACGTCCGTGGTGTTCAACGGATGCTCGAAGAGGATGCCTATTGTATCGATGTGCTGCGCCAAACCTTGGCCATCCGGCGTGCCCTCGAAAAAGTCGATGCCCTGGTGCTCGAACGCCATCTCTCAACCTGCGTGACCAATGCAATTCGCTCACCCAACGAGGGCGAACGCGAACAGGCCATCACTGAAATTCTCGAAATTTTTGCGGCTACCCGCAGCGTTAGCGAGAAATAAAACGCCCCATGAATGAGCTTTTGCCCTATCCATTGCTCGGAATTGTCGGCCAGCGTGAGCTTAAAACAGCGCTTACCTTGGCCTTGGTCAATCCAGCGGTGGGTGGGGTTTTGTTAAGTGGCCCCTATGGCGTTGGCAAAACCACCGCCGTGCGTGGCTTGCTCGATATTATGCCCTTGGTCAAACGGTCGCGCTGCGAGAATAATTGCCCCCCTGATGACGAGAGCGACCTTTGCCCAACCTGCCTTGATTTTTTGGCACGCGGTGAGTCACGGCTCAAAGATGATCTGATGCGCTTGATCGAGCTGCCGCTCAATGCTCGGCTAGAGGATGTGGTTGGTGGTTTAAACGAGCGGGTCGCAATCGAACAACAGCGGGTGGTGCTCGAAGAAGGGGTTTTGGCGCGGGCAAATCATAATTTGCTGTATGTTGATGAGATTAATTTGCTTGATCACGCCGTCGTCGATGCGATTCTCGATGCTGCGGCGCAAGGCCAAACCTTTGTGCGCCGTGGGGCAATGGTCAAGCTTTATCAGAGTCGCTTGATCTTAATTGGCTCAATGAATCCCGAAGAGGGTCGGCTGCGCCCGCAAATTTTGGATCGGTTGGGCTTGCGGGTTTGGGTTGGGCCACTGCCAAATGCCCGCGAACGCTTAGAAATTTATCGTCGCGCGATCGCCTTTCGCCAAGATCGCACAGCTTTTCGCATGGCCTACGCCCAAGCAACCACTCAATTACGCCTCGATGTGCTCAAAGCTCGTGAATTGTTGCCTAAAGTTCATTTAACCAAAACTGCTGAACGCTATGCCATGCAGGTCATTACCCAATTGGCAATCCCTTCACATCGTGCGGAAATTGTGTTGCTTGAGGCGGCGCGAGCACGGGCGGCGGCTGATGATCGGGTTCGTGCTACCCCCAACGATATCAAAGCGGTCGCGCCCATGGCCTTGCGCTGGCGACAAAGCCCGCATTTGAGCGATTTTTTGCAGCAACATGAAACTGATGAGCACTTAATCGCTCAAGCTTTGCAAACTCAATAATAGACTTCGCGCCCGAAAAAGGCCTGCACATCGCGCGAATTCATATAGGCCAGCACAACCACATTCCACAACATCCCGCCCCAAGCCCAACGTTCACCCAACATCCCATCCAAAATATAGCTGCCAATTGAAAGATAGGCGCTGCCAATCACCACCCACCACATCACCCGCCAGCCTTGAAAGAGCGCCAAACCCATCATTACTTGAAAACATGCGGTCACAATCAACAAAAGCGGATCATCAGACAAAATAAATTGTTCAAGGAATGCTGGCACTCGCCCATACAAGGCGACTGCAACTTCCAACATCGCCGTCAAAACATAGCCAATTGCAATCACCGTAATCAAAAATGGGCGGCCAAAGGCTAAAGATTCGTTGCGTTTGAGCATGCTTGCTCCATTTCTACAAAATTGGCCATAATGGCGAGAGCACCAACTCGGCGGCCTTGGTATACCATGGGCGCTTAATCCATTCGGCCAAGGTTAATTCACGGGCATTAGCCATATCGCAGGCAAAAATTTCTTGCATCCGTTCAGCAAAGGCGGCGTTATAAATTTCTAGATTGATTTCATGGTTGCCCGCTAAACTCAGCCGATCAAGATTGGCCGTGCCAACCGTTGACCAAATTCCATCGATCGTAGCGGTTTTGGCGTGAATCATGGCATTTTCGTAGAGAAAAATTTTAATCCCATGGCGCAGGCAAAATTCAAAATAATGCCGCGCCAGCCAATCGGCCAACACATGGTTCGATTCAGCTGGAACCAAAATGCGCACATCAACTCCGCGCCGTGCGGTCAGCACCAAGGCCTCTAAAATCGCCCGATCGGGAATAAAATAGGCGTTGCTAATGTAAACAAACCGTTCAGCTCGTTCAATTGCATCAAGATACATCGAACGAATTGGAAAAACCAAGCGGCCAGCGTCGTTGCGCTGTACCCGCACTGTCGATTGCCATTCCAACTCGAGGTCGATGTGCAAGCGCGTTAGGCGGCGGCGATAACGGTTCCATTGCGAAGCAAACATTTCGGCCAAATTGCTGACAATCGGGCCACGCACCTGCACATGAGTATCGCGCCACTCAGTGCGATACAATTCACCCAAATTGTAGCCCCCAATAAAGGCCACTTCGTTATCAACGACCAACAGTTTGCGATGGTCACGCGCATACGAACCAATATCGAAAATCTGCGATAAACGCGGAAAAGCTGGGTAGCTCAACAGTTGAATTTCCGGCGGAAAATTTTTGAATTTGCGTGGGACCACCAAATTGGCAAACCCATCGATAATCACATAGACGGCCACGCCGCTGCGAGCTTTGCGCAATAAGGCTTCACGAAATTTATGGCCTAAATCATCGCCTTTGAAAATAAAGGTTTCGAGCAAAATCAAGCGCTGCGCCGATTCAATCGCTTGCAGCATGGCCGGAAACAGCTCTTCGCCCGACATATACAACTGAAATTGATGGCGCTCGTCGCTGGTTGGTGGCAGGCTAATGCGCGGATAGCGTTGATAGCGCGTTGGTCGCCATTTGCGCACGCCAATTAACAACAATGCCAAGCTCACTTGGAGCACGAGAATAACCACCAGCATTGTTATCAGATCTTGAAACGACTCAAACGGCATGCGCTACGCTCCCTCAACTAGTGCAGTTCCCCAAATAACACAACTTCGGCCATTGCACCACGATTAATGCCATGACCTGCTTCGGGCACAATCAATAAACCATTAGCACTCGCCATCGAGCTAACCAAGCCCGAACCTTGTGCCCCAGTTAATTCAGCGGTTAAGCCAGTGGCGCTGCTTTTAACGATCACCCGCAGATATTGGCGACGCTCGTTACTTTCCAAATCGGCATCAAGTAACTTCGCCCAAACGCTTGGACGGAGCAATTGTTGATATCCGCCGATCTTCCGTAACGCTGGCCGTACAAATAACTCAAAACAAACCATGGCCGAAACTGGATTGCCAGGCAAGCCAAAAATTGGTTTGCCATTGATCGAGCCAAAAGCCAAGGGCTTGCCTGGGCGCATCCGCACCCGCCAAAATTCTAATTTGCCCACTTCGTTCAAAATTTGCTTGACCAAATCGTAATCACCAACCGATACACCGCCAGAAGTCAATAATACATCGACTTGGGCTACAGCTTGCGCTAAAGTTGCTCGCAAGGCATCAGCATTATCGGGCACAATCGGCAACATAATTGGAATTGCCCCAGCTTCACGCACTTGGGCGGCGTTAGCATAGCCATTCGAGTTACGAATTTGGCCAGCCTTTGGCTCAACGCCAACATCAACCAACTCATCGCCAGTGGCAATAATGGCTACCCGTGGTTGGCGAAAAACTGGTACTTGCGCTGCGCCAATTGTTGCCAAAACCCCAATGCTGCCAGCGTTCAACATCTGACCAGCCGCTAAAACCAAGCTACCAGCCTGCATATCCTCGCCAGCAGGCCGAATATTATTACCATGCTGGGTTGGCTGGAACATGCGTACAACCTCAGTTTGGGCATTGGCTTGGCCTTCATCGGTTTCTTCAAATGGCACAACTGCCTCGGCATTGGCAGGAACTTGCGCCCCGGTCATAATCCGAATCGCGCTACCAGCCCGCAATTGGTGTTGCGGCACAGCGCCCGCCGCCACCCGCTCGATAATCTGCAACGCCACCGAATTGTCAGCACTGGCATTGTTCAAATCAGTGACCAATACCGCATAGCCATCCATGGCCGAATTGGCAAAGGGTGGTGCATCGCGGTCGGCATACATTGGCGCGGCCAGCACGCGCCCCAATGCCTCATTTAGATCGATCGATTCGCTGGCGAGGGTGGTCATTCGCTCAAGAATCGCCGCTTGAGCATCAGCAACAGCAAGTAGAGTCATAAAAAAAGGCCATGGATGGGTCGCAAAACCCAATCCATGGCACACTCCTCACAACAACTAGCGACCACCAACAGGCAACAAAGCCTTAACCTCGGTAATCGCGTTTTGTTCATTCACAAACACCACGGTTGGCTCCCACTCTTCGGGTTTGGCATCAACTTGGGCATACGCCATGATGATCACCAAATCGCCAACATTGACTAAGTGCGCCGCCGCACCGTTGAGTTGAATCGTGCCTGAGCCACGTTCGCCCACGATTGCATAGGTTTCGAGGCGTGCTCCATTATTGACATCGACTACCTGAACCCGTTCAAACGGCCAAATTCCAGCTGCTTCCAACAGATCCTCATCAATGGTTATCGAACCAACATAATTGAGGTCTGCACCAGTTACGGTTGCACGGTGAATTTTGGCATGCACGAGGGTACGAATCATCGTTGATTACTCCTTAGTTTGGTCGCCGCTGTTCATCCCATCGATCAACAGTCGCCGCCATAAACCATGATACGGCTGTGATTGGCCGAACGCAAGTAGTTTTTATTAAAGGTTTATTCATGCCCTCACCCCAACCCCTCTCCCACTGCGGAGGGCGAGGGGCGTTTGGTTTATCGGTTCCCCCTCGCGTGCGGGAGAGGGGGCTAGGGGTGAGGGCATGACCATCGACGATGCATCCTACCCAATGATTGTTGAAAACCTACCTTTGAAAGTTCACCCCCAACCCCTCTCCCACTGCGGCGGGCGAGGGCGTTTGGTTTAGTGGTTCCCCCCTCGCCTCGCGTGCGGGAGAGGGATTGGGGTGAGGGCACCTTAATTACTTTTGTGGGTTGGGATAGCGCTCAAGCTTGCCATCAAGGTCGGCAATTCGTTCGCGCAATTGCTCAACCGTCAAGGTAGCACCATCATCGTCAGTTGGTAAGACAATGCCTTCGGCCTCAAGATCCCAATTTTGTTCGAGGCCTTCCAACGCTCGCGCCAATTTACGGCGTTCCGAGAGCCATTCCTTGCGATACATACGATTTTTATATTGTGGCATACAATCCTCCAGAAGTTGAGATGTTGTTATTGTACCATTCAGGCTGGTTGCGCCAACCAAGCAGGCAGTTCATGGAGCTGATTCAAAATGGCCAGTGGCTGGGCGGCAGTTAATGTTGCCAGATCATGGGTGCCAGTCGTAACTGCCAAACTAGCAACTTGGGCGTTGTGACCAAGCGTAATGTCATGGATGGTATCGCCAATCATCAAGGCTTGGGTCGCATTCAGCCCAAAATGGGCCAAGGTTTTAGCCAGCATTTCGGCATGGGGCTTGGGTTGGCTGACCGAATCGTTGCCCATCAGCAAATCAAAATAGCCAAACAAGCCAACTTGTTGCAGCACTGCGCTGCTCACTGGCGTAATTTTTGAGCTGGCAATCGTCAAACGATAGCCTGCTGATTTAAGTTGATCGATCGTTTCGGCCACGCCTGCAAATAAGCGGCTGCTTGGAATCGCAATTTCACGGTAAATTGTGCGATAACGCTCAGTCAAAATTCCATAGTTTTCAGGCTGAAAATCAGTCAAGCGCTCCCAAAATACCTGCAAGGGCAAGCCAATCCATGGAGCCATCTGGCTATAGGCCGCAGTTGCAAAACCATGCTCAGCCAGCACTTGATTCACAGTATCCACAATCCCTTGAGCCGAATCGACCAACGTTCCATCTAAATCGAAGGCCAACAATTGAAATCGCTGGGTAGTTGTGACCATCACCCGCTCCTAGTTAGGCGCATAATCCAAAGAATAATTATGCAACTTTCGGCCAATTTCGCAAATTGCCCATGCTTGCATGCGAAAAATCGCCATGGTTTGTATCTAATACAGTGAGTGAATAGATTTACCAGCTATGTTCTGCATAGCATCCATTCCACAAAGGCTGGAAGTCTTCGCCCAAACTAGCCTTTGTGGAGTTACCCATGCGTTATCTAGGCCTGAGTGGCCGGATTCTCAAACGCCCTGATTTACAAGCACCCAATCAGCAGCAGCTAAGCCAATGGGTCTTGTATCTTTACGATGTTCTGCGCTATCTCGAACAACAACAGATTCATTGTTATCGTTTGCCTGCTTGGCCTTACGAATTGCTCAACACATGGCCAGAAGCCGCCGAGCAATTCCAATTAATCGGCAATTATGCCCAACAAGCCCAGATTCGCCTAACCTATCATGCTCCAAGCAATGTGCTGCTCAACAGCCACGATCCCCTAATTCGCCAATATGCGCTAACTTATCTCACTAGCGCCGCAGCCTATTTAATTAATTTGGGCTGTGATGATCCGGTGATTGTGGTGCATATTGGGGCGCAATATGGGGATCGCGCGAGTGCCTTAGCCCAAAGCGTCACCAGCTTGCAACAACTTGAGCCAGCGGTAATCAATGTTTTAGCGCTTGAAGCCGATGGGCGGGTCTGGAGTTTACTCGATGCATTGCATATTCATGCGCAAACCAGCATTCCCGTGATTTTCGATTGGCTGCATCATCAACTCTACAATCCAGCCCAGTTGAATGATACTGAAGCCTTAAATTATGCCTTAGCGACTTGGCCAGTTCAGCGCAAGCCCAAAGTGCATTTTAGCTCACCACGAACCGAAATTCGGCTTGGGCAGCGCCAACAATTGCTATTGCCAACATGGCATGAACACAGCGATTTAGCCAATCCATTTGAATTGATCAGCCTGCTGCGACTGCCGTATCAGCGCGAATATGATCTGATGCTTGAGGTTAAAGCTGGAGATTTGGCAATTGAACGGGCACGCAACGATTTGCAACGCTTTGCACCTGAGATTTCTGATGTGGAGTAACATATGCCTGAGGCCAACACACCTGTTTTAGTCGCCGTTTTGAATAACCACGCCGATTGGCAGCGAATTCAACACGAGCACTGGTATCGTGTTCCGCTGGCTCATGCTCCGCGCCGGATGGCTGCTGGCATGTTGGCATGGTATCAAACCAAAGCCTTTGGCGACGAAGGCGGTCAAATTCGCTGGTATGCGCCAATTGAGCATGTCAGCCAAGCCACGCGCAGCCAACTCATCCCTGAGCAACCTGAGCATCCGCGTGCCCACGAACGTTATTGGCGGCTCGAAGTTGGAGCCTTGCAAGCATTGCCCCAGCCAATTATGGCCCAGCGCTTTCGGCGCATTACCTTCATCAGCACCAACTGGCAACAGCTGATTCATGCCAAACAGATCAACGATCTCTGGCTCGGTGATAGCTTGCTTGAACAACTGAGCCAACAATTAATCAGCGAGGGCATGAACGTGGTGCGGCGGCGCTTACACGATGGTAACACGCCGCCACAGGGCACATTTGTACTTATCCCACTGCTCAATCAGATAGAGGTAAGCATTGGCGAACAGCGCTTACGCCTCGATCACGACGATTTAATTTGGGATTTTGCAGGTTGTCTGACGAATATTCGGGCGTTGCAACAGCGCAATTGAGGAAAGCCCAACCAACCTTATTGACCAGCCAGTAGCAAACGGGCTAAGCGCTCACCACCGACTAAATCGGCCAAGTGCGACAATTGATTATCTTCGTAGGCTTGATTAAAGAGGGCAACATCGAGGGCTAATACTTTGCGAAATGCCGTTATAGCCTTGGCAGGGTCGCTACTGGTGGCAGCAACTTGCTCACCAAATGGCATAATCACATCGAGCATAGCCAAAGGATAACGCACAGGCAAGCCAATCCGCACATGAATTTCGCCAATTTTCAAACGTTGTTGAGCATAGGCTTCATCATAATTGCCGCGAAACAGATCACTAAACCACATACCAAGCATACCCGTTAAGCGTTCGACCGACACCCCATCGAGATATTCGGCAGTGGCGGCGTGGCCCAACAAACGTTTGTAAAAAGCATCGGTGAAGGCGGTGGTTTGTGCTTTAGCGCCATCGTGCAAACTGCCGAGTAATTGCGATTCAGCAGCCGAAACATCCATCATTTTTACCAACTCGGTCAGAATTGCGGTTCCCTTCACGCTCCAACTTTGACGATCTGCCATGAGCTACCTCCTTGAATTAAGCGGTCATCAGTTCGGCGATGGCACGACCTGTTTCACGAGCTTCAATCCGAATCATGCCCAAATTGGCGTGTTGGCGCAGAATGATTGCTAGAATCATCTGAGCGGCCACCGGCATAACCAAGAGATAGCCACTTTCGGCATTCACAATTGCCTCATTGGCTTTACCAATTTTCAAATCGTTGACCACGCGGGTGGTAACCCCCATCATGGTTGCGGCAATTGCGCCCATGCGGTCGGCATTCACATCCGCCGACATCCGTGAGCCAATTAAAATCCCATCGGAGCTAATCAATGCAGCCCCGTTAATATCATTACCGTTATTTGTGACAAGTTGGCCTAAAATAGTATTAATTTGTTCCGAACGACTAGCCATGAGAATGCTCCTTGTTATTTTCAGAGGAGGAGGATGAATCTTGGGCTAAAACGTCGATTCGATCAAGCAAGGTACTGATCACATCGCTCACTGAGGGGTAATCGGTGGCAACGCAAGCGAGGATCGGAATATCGGTTGGTAGTCCCAAGCGGCGGCGAATATACATTGGCGGCAATGCCCCAGGTAAATCTTGTTTTGTGGCGGCAACCACAAATGGCACAGGGGTCATCTCCGCAAAACGTTCCAACACCACAATCGTCTCGTTAAAATGGGCAGGTCGGCAACTATCAACTAAAACAATATAGCCCAAACAACCTTCGGCTAAAATTTCCCACATAAAATCAAAACGTTCTTGACCTGGCGTGCCAAATAAGAGCAAGCGTTGTTCGGCATCAATGCTCAAGGTGCCGAAATCCAAACCAACGGTTGTATGGTGTTTGAGTTCTTTCTCCTCGGCATGGGTCACGGGAACATCGGTATCGACCACATCGATTTCGCTGACGGTACGAATAAATTGCGATTTGCCCGCCGCGTATGCTCCCGTGATCACAATTTTATAATTGACCATTGTCACTCCTACGCACTGGCGCTGGTGCGACGCAGCCGCGCTTTGATTGCTTGAACCAACCCACGCACCCGATTCTCAACCATATGTTCGTGGTTAGGCGCCATCAAAACTGGGCTAAGCGAACGCTGAGAAACAACAATCTCGCTACACACCTCCACCAAATTCAAGGCGATCAAACGATGCAGCACTTTGAGGGTTTGATCGTAATTCCAGCCTGTGGCTTCGACGAGTTCGGCCACACTTAATTCTTGCACCAACTGGCTCAAAATGCGCCAATCTTCGATGGTTAGGGTAATATCGCTGGCTTGCCGCAACATTGGCACTAAGCGTAGGCGTGAAGTTGGTTGGAGTTTGGTTGTACCTGCCAACCGTTGCGGTTGATCACGACGGCGCAAGCCTTCGATAATCAGCCAATCGATCGAATGTTGAATTTGCACCGACACCGTCTCTTGTGGGTTGGGTGGCAAAAAGACAAATTGGGCATCATCCCAGGCCAACATATCAAACACGGCTTGTTCGCCACACGCAACTCGTTCGTGGGCATTTTGGGTTACCACCCCTGCATTGATGATCGCACCATCGAAAAACCACAACATCGCTTTGAATGGAGCATTCGCAATCAAAAGACGACCGGTTTTGCGCCCATGATGAAATACATGCATCAAGTCAATTAATGGCATATCAGCAAAATTACCTTCGAGCGCCATAGCCGTCTCCTTTGTGTACAGTGCAACTAGTCGATGTTGTCGAGGTTTTGTCCAAATAATGTCAATATTTGATATAAATGGAACAAAAAATATTTTCTAATGGGCCTTATTGCAAGCATCGACGTTAGAAAAATGACAACCCTATTATGGTCGCAATTGGATGTATCCGTCTATGATATGCCAATACTCTTTATTGCTATGCAGGGGTAAGGCTAGGGTTGGGATGGAAGTACTAGAAGACGTTTCCACAGAGAGGAGTGAAGGTGCAATGTGACGGGTTGATTTAACCACGCCTAAGAGGGGTTTGTCAAGATGGGATACAATAACCACGATCTGCTGTTTTTTAGTATGAGGTTGTGTTATGGGCTTGCATGTATCGTCACATCCATTGGTATTACATAAATTGGCTTTACTACGCCGGGTAGAAAGCGAACCAAAGAAATTTCGCGAATTGGTGCGGGAAATTTCGCAATTTTTGGTCTATGAAGCAACGGCAGATATGCCACTCGCGCCCTATACAATTCAAACACCGCTCTCAACCATGCAAGGTCATGCCATCGGTGCTCGCATCGGCTTGATTCCGATTTTACGCGCTGGCTTGGGCATGGTCGAGCCAGTTATCGACCTTTTGCCAACCGCCCATGTATGGCATTTGGGTCTCTATCGCGACCACAACACGCTTGAGCCAGTCACCTATTACAACAAATTGCCAGCTCAGCCAGATATTGATGTCTGTTTGATTCTCGACCCCATGTTGGCAACTGGCGGCTCGGCTGTTGCTGCGGTCGATATTTTGAAGGCTTGGGGCGCAGCTAAAATTAAATTCTTGGGGTTAATCGCCGCACCTGAAGGGGTAGAACGCTTGCAAACTGCTCACCCCGACGTGGAGATTCATTTGGCGGCGCTTGACGAGCGATTGAACGAGCAAGGCTATATCGTGCCAGGCTTGGGCGATGCTGGCGACCGCCAATTTGGAACGTAGGCTAGAATGCAAATCTTAGTCACAGGCGCTACTGGTTTTTTGGGTGCGCACACCGCGTTGGCTCTGCAAAAAGCTGGGCATACGGTGCTGGGTTTGGGCCGCCGCTGGGAGCATGTTCCACAACTACTAGCCGCTGGCATTCAGCCAATCAAGGCCGATCTGCGCGATCGCGCTACGTTGATTGCGGCCTGTGCTAGTTGCGATGTGGTAGTGCATAGCGCGGCACTTTCGGCTCCTTGGGGCAGTCGCAGCGATTTTCAAACCATTAACGTTGATGGTACAGCCAATGTACTAGCTGGTTGTGCTGCACAGAAGGTCGGACGCTTGGTGTTTATTTCATCACCAAGCGTTCTTTCCAATGGCCGCGATCAGTTTGATTTGCTCGATACAATGCCCTATCCAGCGCGGCCTATTTCGCTGTATTCGGCCAGCAAACAGCAAGCAGAACAATTGGTGCTCAAGCATTCCACGCCCAGCGTGATTTTGCGGCCTAAGGCAATTTTTGGCGAGGGCGACCAAGCCTTGTTGCCACGAATTATCGCCGCAGCCCGCGCTGGCCGCTTACGTCAATTTGGCAACGGACAAAATTTGGTTGATTTGACCTATGTTGCCAATGTAGTGCATGCAATTGAGTTGGCGTTAACGGCTCCAGCAGCGCTTGGCAAGTGTTATACAATCACCAATGGCGAACATCCCCAGCTCTGGGCGGTGATTCGGCGGGTACTGGCTGAGTTGGGTTTGCCTAGCCAGTTGCGGCCAATGCCCTTGTCGCTAGCCTTAGCCGTGGCACGAATCATGGAAAGTATCAGCTTGCTAACACGGCGTGAGCCATTACTAACGCGTTATAGCGTCTTGGCGCTGGCCCGCAGCCAAACTCACTCCTTGGTTGCAGCCCAACACGATTTGGGTTATCAGCCATTGATCAGCCTTGAAACGGGGATTCAACGCACCATCGCCGCGCTTAAACAACCAACCAAGGGGGTTTAACTAATGCAAGTCAGATTGCTGGATACTGGAATTTGCCGCGTGCCCGAATTTCATGTGCTACGCGATGGCAGTCGCCGCATGCTCGATTGCCATGCGCTTGTGGCCTTGATTGAGCATCCCAAACATGGCTGGGGCTTGTTTGATGTCGGGTATAGCCAAGCGATGATCAGCGCAACCCAACAGTTGCCGTGGTCGCTCTATCGCCAGGCCACGCCCTTGCAATTATCGCCTGAATTAGAAGTAGTCAATCAATTACCACAGTATGGCTTGAGCGCAGCAGATATTGGTTGGATTGTGCTTTCGCATGCTCACGCCGACCATGTAGCCGCTTTGGCCGATTTTCCGCAAGCCCAAATTTACATGTCAGCCACGGCGTTTGAATTGGTCAGCCAAGTTCAAGGGATTAACGCCTTGCGACGGGGGATTATTCCCCATTTGTTTCCCCAAGGTTGGCATCAACGGCTGCATTTAATTCATGAATTTCGCGACCAACCACTATTTGCTTTGGGCAACACCCACGATTTATTTGGCGATGGCTTGTTACGGCTGGTCGAATTGCCTGGCCATGCACGAGGCCAAATCGGTATGTATATCGCCAATTCGCGCCCAATCTTGTTGGCAGCAGATGGCGCTTGGCATTCGCGGGCAATTCGCGGGCAAGTGCTGCCCCACCCAATCATCTATTTTATGATCGACGATGCCAAGGCCATGGCCACAACGTTGGCCCGTTTGAGCGCCTTCGCCCAAGCCTACCCCGAGGTGTTGATTGTGCCCTGCCATTGCCCAGAAATCTATGCCAACGAGGTTGCGACGGCGTGAGCATCAGCGATGTGTTGACTATGGGCTACCATTTTGGGCAGGCACGTTGGCGGTGGCAACGGCTGAATGCCGAGCGCTTACCAGCCTTTCAAGCTACCAAAGCACGCCAATTGATTGCTTGGGTTGCCCAACATTCAGCCTTCTATCGCCAGCATTGGCAGGGCCATGACCTTAATGATTGGCGCAATTTGCCAGCCGTCGATAAAGGCTTGATGATGGCCAATTTTCGTGAATTCAACACCTTGCAAGTGCCAACCGCAGCGGCCTTCGATTTGGCCCAACAAGCCGAGCAACAACGTGATTTTGTGCCACGTTTGGGCAATCTGACGGTCGGGCTTTCGTCGGGCACATCGGGGCATCGCGGCTTATTTTTGGTGAGTGCCGCCGAGCAATTGCTGTGGGCGGGCACGATTTTAGGTCGCACGTTACACCAAATCAAGCCCACCAAAATCGCCTTTTTTTTACGCGCCAACAGCAATCTCTATCAACAGCTGGGCGGGCGGCTGATTCAATTTCGCTATTTCGACTTGACCCAAGCCTTAGCAGGCCACATTCAAGTGCTCAACGACTATCGACCGACGATTATCGTAGCTCCACCAGCCTTGTTGCTGCAATTGCTAGCAGCGGCCCAAAACGGCCAATTGACTCATCGGCCTGAACGAATTATTAGTGTCGCCGATGCCTTGGCTAGCGACGAACAGCAACAACTCAGCAACTACTTTGGCATTCCAATTGAGCAAATCTACCAAGCAACCGAAGGTTTACTGGGTATTTCGTGCGCTCACGGCAATTTGCACCTCCAAGAAGATATTGTGGCGGTTGATTTTGAGGATTTAGGGCAAGGCCGCGTTACGCCGTATATCACCGATTTATGGCGACGCACTCAGCCGATTATTCGCTATCGTTTAAATGATGTGTTGCGGTTGAGTGCGCAGCCGTGTCGCTGTGGCAGCGCCTTTGCGGTGATTGAGCAAATCGAGGGGCGGCGTGATGATCTCTGTTATTTTACCTGCCACGGCCAGCGCCAAGCGATTTTTCCTGATAGTTTGCGCCGCGCTATACTCTTGGCGCATTCGGCCATCCAAGAATATCAAATCACCCAAACCCACGACGATCAACTTACGATCACCTTGATGCTGGCGACGGCGGCTGATACGGCGACGGTTGGAGCAGCAGTTGAGCAGCAAATTAAACTGCATCTGGCGGATTATGGTTGTACGAATTGCCAACTGAGCATTGGTTTTGCGCCAATCGAGTATGGCTTGGTCAATAAACGTCGTCGGGTAATTCGCCAATGAACTATTGTATCTTGGCGCTTGGTTCGCGCGGCGATGTGCAGCCGTTTATCGCCTTGGCGCTTGGGTTGCAAACTGAGGGTCATCAGGTCGTTATCGCCGCAGCTCATGATTATCGTAGCTTGGTTGAAAGCTATGGCTGCCGTTTTGCCCCGTTGGTTGGCTCAATTTCGGCCTTGCTCAACCCTGAACAAATGGCGGCGGGCTTGGCAGCAGGTCGCAGCGCAATCATCAAACAATTTCTTCAACAAACACCACCGATTATTCGTCAATTAATCGCTGATGCACTAGCGGCCTGCCAAACTGCCGATTGTTTGATCGTTTCCAGTTTGGGGATGTGGCCTGCGCTGCATCTAGCCGAGCATTTGCACATTCCCGTAGTGTTGGTACACCTGCACCCTTATGCTGCTAGCAGCCAAACCGCCCATCATTTTGCGCCGCAACTGGCTTGGGCCAGTTATCGCCGCATGAGCTATCGCGTGGCCGAGCAATTGCAATGGCAAGTCTTGCGCATGGCCTTCAATCAAGCACGGCAGCAGATTTTGCAACGCCCAAGCCTAAGCATTGGCCAGCTTTGGCAACGGAGTCGCAATTTTCAGCCACCAACCTTGTATGCCTATAGCGCGTTGGTTGCTCCGCCGCCAGCAACTTGGTTTGACGATGGCGCGATCACTGGCTATTGGTCACTGCCCCCAGCGGCAGATTGGCAAGCACCAACGGCATTACAGCAATTTCTGGCAGCAGGCCCAGCGCCAATCACCATTAGTTTTGGCAGCATGTTGCATGGTCAAAAGCGCGGCAATCAATTAAGCCAATTGCTAATTACCGCCAGCCAAAAAGCCAAAGTACGCATGATCATCAACCAAGGCTGGGGCGATTTAGCTCAGGGCAAGTTGCCAGCCAACTGTTTAGCGATCAATGGCCTAGCGTATGCTTGGTTATTTGAGCGGGTAGCGGCAGTTGTGCATCATGGCGGGGCGGGCGTAACCGCTACAGCCTTAGGTGCAGGCAAGCCCGCCTTGGTCACACCATTTTTGGGCGACCAATATTTTTGGGGCCAGCGGGTGTATGATCTCAAAGCGGGGCCAGCGCCTGTGCCAGCCAACCAATTGCAAGTTGCACAGCTCGCTACTCTGCTGTGTAGCTTGATTGAGCGCGATGATTATCAGGCGGCGGCGCAACAACTTGCGACCCAATTAGCCCAAGAGCAAGGCGTAACCAAGGCCATAGCTTGGTTAAAACAACGATTTTGAAATTACACGAGGTAGTGTTATGCAGTTTCCTCTGCGCATCGCCGGAATCGGCGCGTACTTACCAGCCACCATTGTTACCACCAGCGAGCTAGCCGAGCGCTTTGGCGTTGATCCAGGCTTAATTGAGCGAATCACGGGCATTCGTGAGCGCCGTTACGCTGGAGCTGAAACTGCCTTGACCATGGCCACCCAAGCCGCCCAGCAAGCACTAGCCAACGCCAATTATGCGCTTGATAGCATCGATTTAATCGTGGTGGCTTCGGCTGGAATGCATCAAGCCATCCCATGCACGGCGGCCTTATTGCAAAACGCCTTGCAAGCACCAGTGGGCCGTAGCGCCTGCTTCGATTTGAATGCAACCTGTATGAGTTTTATGCTGGCATTGCAATTGTTAGCGCCATTAATTAATAGTGGCGTGTATCAACGAGTGCTGTTAGTCAGCAGCGAACGGGCTTCAGTTTCGCTCAATCCACATGAATGGGAATCGACAGCGCTATTTGGCGATGCAGCAGCGGCAGTCGTGTTGGAGCGCGGCGATGGCAGCAGCAGCCTGCAACATAGCCAATTTGCCACCTGGAGCAATGGCAGCGATTTGATTCAGGTGCGCGGCGGCGGCACGGCCCAGCATCCCAACGCGGCAGATACCACGCCCGACATGAATTGGTTTATGATGCAGGGGCCGTTGGCGTTTCGCTTTGTCTTGCGCGAAATGCAGCAGTTTGTTGAACGATTTTTGGCTGAGCTAGGTTGGCAAAATAGTGAAATTGATGCAGTTATTCCCCATCAAGCCAACCGCCATGCGATCGAGCAAGTGCAAGCACGCTTGGGCTTTCAGCCCGATCAAGTAATTAGCAATCTCGCTACCCGAGGCAATTGCGTTTCGGTATCCGTGCCCTTAGCCTTGGCTGAAGCGGTTGCGGCTGGCCGAATTCAGCGTGGCAACCGCTTGGTGCTGCTTGGCTCTGGCGCTGGAATTACCTTGGGTGCTGTGGCGTTGATTTACTAACTAGGAAATCGCGATGGTTGGGTTGATTACTGGGGCAGGCACGGGCATTGGTCAGGCCATGGCCTTGGCCTTGGCCAAACGTGGCGCAACCATTATTTTAGTTGGTCGCCGCCGCGAACCACTGCTGCAAACGGCCAGCTTGGTTACCCAACTTGGTGGTCAAGCTTGGCCGATCGTCTGTGATTTGAGCGATCATGAAGCGGTTGCCGCCCTCGCTGCTCAAATCACCCAACGTTATGTTCAGCTCGATCTATTGATTCACAATGCGGCAGTGCTAGCGGGCGGTGCGTTTGATCAGCTACCAGAATCAGCCATCCTTGCAACCCTCAATGCCAATTTGCTGCACCCAATTTGGCTCACCCGACAACTACTGCCTAAAACAGTATTGATTGTTGGCAGCACGGTTAGCCGCGTGGCCATGCCTGGAGCCAGCTTGTATAGCCTGAGCAAAGCTGCGCTTGAGGCTTGGGGCTTGGCACTGACAGCCGAAACCACGATCAAGATTGTGCGGGTCTACCCCCCAGCCACCAAAACCGCCATGACCACAGCCATGGCCCAACAAACTGGCCAACGCTTCCCACTCGCTGAGGCCAATAAAGTTGGCGAACAGATTATCCAGCGCTATTTGGCGGGCGAAACCGAAATTGTGCTGAGTGCCAGTGATCGCTGGCTATTTCGCTTGCAACGCTATGCCCCAAAACGGTTGCAAGCCTTGCTCAAACGCTATCATCAACAGCTGATCAAGCTCTGGGGTGGCTCGACAATTATTTGACAAACAGCGATCAGCCGTCTACAATTGCCGCTTTGTTGATACTTGATATCAATAATTAGATAGAAAGGTCTAGCAATGCGGCGTTTAACTCAGCTTTTAGGGCTGATTCTCATGATACAAATGCTGGTGGCATGTGGCACAGCCAGCGAAACACCTCAAGCAACGACTTCAACCAGCGATCCAAATGGAGAATTACGCATCGGCACAGGCATCAATTTGCCAACCAGCCTCGATGTAGCCCAAGGTTCGAATGGCTACAATATGCTAACCTACGGCGCTGGCGAAACCTTGATGCGTTTTACGCCCAGCAATCAGCTTGAACCATGGTTAGCTGAAAACGTTACCGCGCTTGATCCAACGACTTGGCAAATCAAGTTGCGCCAAGGCATTCGCTTTCACGATGGCAGCGAACTCAAGGCCAGCGATGTGCTTAATTCATTCAATAGCAGTTGGCAAAACCTCAGTGGAGCCAAAAATTTCATTCCTGCCGATACCAACGTTAATGTAGTTGATGATTACACCCTGACGTTAACCACCAGCCAAGCCGAGGGCAGCATTCCCTACAGCCTGGCCAATTGGAATTTCGTTATTCATAAACCTGCGGTCAATGGCATTTCGATTTTGACGGGCATGTATCAGCCAATCAGCCTTGAAAAAGATCAAGAGTTGGTACTCGAACGCTTTGCTAATTATTGGGATGGTCAGGCAGGGCTGCAAAAAATCAGCGTCAAGAAAATTCCCGATGCTAACGCCCGTGCCTTGGCCTTACAAAGCGGCGATTTGGATCTCCTGACCAATGTTTCGCCCGATATTGCCCGTGGATTGCCCGCCGATATTGAGATTCAGAGTGTGGCTGGCACTCGCATGCATTATGTTATGTTGGATAGTGCCCATCCACCATTTGATGATCGCTTGGTGCGCCAAGCCATGGCCCTCGCGATTGAGCGTCAAGCCTTGTTGCAAGCAACGCTTGATGGACAAGGCGCAGTTGCTACCAATCTTTATCCTGCAACAGTCGGAATTGAACTAGTTGAGGCCCAAATTTTTGACCCAGCCCAAGCGGCGAGTTTGCTTGATCAAGCGGGTTGGGTGGTGGGCAGCGATGGTATGCGCAGCAAAGATGGTCAGCCGCTGGCCTTTACGTTGCATAGCTACCCTGGCCGCGCCGAATTAACCTTGATGGCAATTGCGATTCAAGCTCAACTCCAAACCTTGGGCATCAAAGTTGAAGTCAACGAAGTTGCTGATATTGGCGAAGTGCTGGAAAAAGGCAATTTCCAAGCCAGCATGTATTCGATTGGCACCTCGGGCGACCCCCAATATACAGTCGGCATCACCTTGGTTGAAGACGCAGCCTACAATTATGCTGGCTATAAGAATCCAGCAATTGAAAGCGCCTTCGCTGAACTCCGCGCTGAGCAAGACCCAATCAAACGCATTGCGATTGCCAAACGGATTCAAACCGAAGTCAAAAACGATCCAACCAATCTTTATTTGGCCAGTCCACCACTGATCAGCGCCTATCGCAAGGGCAGCATCAGTGGCTATGTGCCCAATCCCAACGATGTCTATTTGATTACCAAGGAATTGAAACTCAATCAATGAGCACGCTATTGCGGCAATCTGCGGGGCGCTTGCTCAGTGGGCTAATGGTCTTATGGATGGTCAGCATGCTGGCATTTCTGATCATCCATATGGCTCCAGGTGATCCAGCGCGAATGTTGTTGAGCGCCAGCGGCCTTGATGCACCACCCGCCGAAGCTGTTGCAGCCAAACGACGTGAGCTAGGGCTTGATCGTCCGCTGCTCAGCCAATATGTCAGCTGGCTTGGCGCGGTGGTGCAGGGCGATTTTGGGGTC
The DNA here is from genome assembly GCF_003512625.1 of Herpetosiphon sp. NCBI lineage: Bacteria > Bacillati > Chloroflexota > Chloroflexia > Herpetosiphonales > Herpetosiphonaceae > Herpetosiphon > Herpetosiphon sp. The sequence goes on from NZ_DOPT01000059.1 coordinate 196,395, forward strand.
AGCTATCGTTCGGGCAAACCAGTTTGGTCGATGTATCGCGAACGGTTGCCCGCCACCTTACTGATGGCGGGCTTGGTGCTAACAGTTTCGCTGAGCATTGCCATTCCTTTGGGATTGATCAGCGCGATCAAGCGCCATAGTTTGTTGGATCATGCGGCGCAATTTTTGGCCGTGATTGGCGCGGCAATTCCTGGCTTTTGGATTGCGCTGGTGTTGATTTTGGTGTTTGCGGCCAAATTGCGTTGGTTACCAGCCCTCGGCAGCGCCACATTTAAAGGCATGCTGCTGCCAGCCATCGTTTTAGCCTTGCCGAATATAGCGCTAACCTCACGTTTGGTACGCGCAACCACCCTCGACGTGCTAAATCAACAGTATATCGTGACGGCTCGAGCCAAAGGGCGCTCCGAATATGGTTTGCTCTTTGGGCATGCGCTTCCCAACATTGCGGCCAGTTTGATCACCCCAATCAGCCTAGAATTGGCCTTTTTGCTAACTGGCACGGTAATTATTGAAACAGTATTTGCCTATCCTGGGGTTGGGCGGATGGCGGTTGAGGCAGCCTTGGTCGGCGATATGCCAGTTTTGGGCTTGTCAGTCTTGATCGCAGGGGGAATTTATGTTATCGCTAACTGGTGCGCTGACCTCGGCATGGCAGCGCTTGACCCACGGCTCCGCCAAAACGCCAATAATTGAGCAGCCCGAGCAACGTGCCAAGCCACAACTAAGCCGCAGCGGCAAATTTGCCGCTGGCGGATTGTTGTTTATGCTGATAGCGGTGATCGTTGGCCCATGGCTCTGGCAGGTTGATCCGCTGGCGCAGAATATTGGGCAGCGTTTAGCCCCGCCATCGTTGAGCCATCCCCTTGGCAGCGATCAATTTGGCCGTGATGTGCTCGCCCGAATGTTGATTGGCGGGCGTTGGTCGTTGTTTGGAGCAGGCTTCGTCTGCATTGGCACAAGCTGTTTGGGCTTAGTATTGGGGGCATGCTGTGCCGTGGGGCCGCGTTGGCTCGATTATTTGCTGAGTCGGATTACCGAAACCTTCCAAGCAATTCCACCAGTGTTACTAGCCCTCGCCTTGAGCGCAATCCTGTCGCGTTCGTTTAGCAATTTATTGTTGGCGCTGATTTTGACCAACTGGACGTGGTATGCCCGCATGTATCGCGCCTTGATTCTCAAAGAATTAGCAATGCCGTACATCGAAGGTGCGCAGGCAATTGGCGTAAAACCGCTGGCGATTTTGTTGCGTCATGTACTGCCCAACCTGTTTGGGTCGATGGTCGTGATTGCCACCACCAACTTTGGCAGCGTGATATTGAATCTTTCGGCCTTGTCGTTTATTGGCTTTGGACTCAACCCACCAACCCCTGAATGGGGCAATTTAATCAACGAATCACGGGCATTTTTTCAACGCGAACCACGGCTAATGATTATTCCTGGCCTGTGCATTGCCACAACTGTGCTATGGCTCAACTTGCTTGGTAACGCCCTGCGGGATCGGTTGGATCACTATCAAGGGATTAGGGATTAGAATTTAATGAAGAGGAGTAAAGGCACGAGGCTATTGGAGATTGGTTATAGCTTTTGGTTCACGAGGTTAATCGTTCCCTCACCCCAACCCCTCTCCCACAGCGGCGGGCGAGGGGATATCCAGTATCATGATCAAGGGTTTCCCCCTCGCCTCGCCTGCGGGAGAGGGGGCTAGGGGGTGAGGGCATGAACAGCGACGGTGCATCCTACCCAATGATTGTTGAAAACCTACCCTTGAAAGCCCCCAGCCCCTCGCCTCGCCTGCGGGAGAGAGGGCTAGGGAGTGAGGGCATACAATTGATTACCAGCCCAATGAACTAATACCCCTATAGTTAATAGACATTTCCCCTTCGTGTCCTTTGTGGCCTTCGTGGATCAAAAAGCCCTCGCCACCAAAACGGCAGCGAGGGCGATTGAACCAACAGAGCTTAGCAATTAATCAAGGTAAGCTCGCAAGTGTTGACCAACATTGGGTTGGCGCAAGTGACGCATCGCTTCAGCCTCGATTTGGCGGGTGCGTTCGCGAGTAATCCCGAATTCAGCGCCAACTTCTTCGAGCGTGCGGCGTTTGCCATCGGCCAAACCATAGCGCAACAACAAGATTTGGCGTTCGCGGTCGGGCAATTGCGAGAGCGCATCGGCCAATTCATCTTGCAACATCATGCGGGTGGCCTGCTCAAGCGGTGCTTCATCGGTATCGTCGGCCAAAAATTCGCCAACGCGGCCTTGGCCTTCTTTGCCAATTGGTTGCTCAAGCGACACTGGCTGTACCGAAGCATTCAGCATACGCTTGACCTTGCGCAAACTTACACCCAAGGCATCAGCCAATTCATCGGGCGTTGCTTCACGTTGCAAAGCTTGCTCAAGCTGGTAAGCGACGCGGCGCATTTGGGCGATTGATTCGCTCAAGTGGACTGGCAAGCGGATGGTGCGGCTTTGCTCAGCGATCGCACGGGTAACTGCTTGGCGAATCCACCACGTAGCATAGGTTGAAAAGCGATTACCCTTGCGATAATCGAACTTCTCAACTGCCCGCATCAAACCAATATTGCCTTCTTGGATCAAATCCATGAACGACATGTGATTGCCAATATATTTTTTGGCGACGCTCACGACCAAGCGCAAATTGGCTTGGGTCAGCTTGCGACGGCCTTCATTACCAAAATCGACGCGGCGTTCGAGGGCGGTACGTTCATCCCAGGTTGCATACTGCTCGGTTTGCAACTGATGTTCCGCTTTGCGGCCAGTTTCAATTTGCTTGGCCAGCGTAATTTCTTCCTCGGCGGTGAGCAACTCAACCTCGCCGATTTCACGCAAATACATCTGGACTGAATCTTCGACAGCCTCGGAATAGAGCGTTTTTTTGCGGCGTAGGTTTACAATTGCTAATTCTACGTCTTCATCATTAAAACCCGGCTCAAGCTCCCAGCCCTCGGGGGCATCTTCGAGTTCCGGTTGGTTTTTTGCTACATTCATCGTTTCATACTTTGTCATCGTCCACGCTCGCTGGGCTACGCCCACTATGGCTTTCGCTGCTGGCGGCGCACGAAAGCTATCTATTGAACCCGCAGGATTCTCTATGCAATCTACTACGTTACGTCTGGTAAACATGGATGTGCAGGTGGATTGCGACGGGCTGCTTACCAGTTGGATTGTGCTAAGCAAAAACCACGCCACGAACTGTAATTCTTACAGTTACAGTATAACAAGTATAGTATAGCAAGAGATTCGTCAAGATCAATAAGCCAAAAGGGGTAGTTTAAAGATGTTCAAAGTTTCTTCATAGGTTAGGAGTAAAGTGCTAGTGTACAATGGGACTATAGTATGCATTGTAGGATTATAGTGTGTGTTAGGTATCAAAAAGAGAGGTGAAATAATGGTTAAAAACTATTGCAAAGGGTATAGCTATCCGCTATAATGCGTTGCGGTCAAAACCGAGGTTACTTGCCGCAACGCACCTCTGCGGTGAAAAAGTCATTAGCGATCTTTGTACATGGTGCGAATATAGCGGGTGCTAACTTTCATTCGCTTCATTTGGCCATTAACTTCAACCATAGCCCATTGGATATTTGGTTTCCATGAGCGGTTGGTACGGTTTTTAGCGTGGCTCACATTGTGGCCGAAGGAGCGCTTTTTCCCCGTCATTTGGCAGACTGCCATGGGCGGACCTCCGTAGTTTAGACTTAAAAAGAGCCACCCTTGGTGGCTGTACCCGCTGACTATACCATAGGACGCGCTCTGATGCAACTTTTTTAATTCGTTCAGAGCATGCTGCTTGCAGCTGGCATTCCAACCAGCAATCGTTCAGTAGCAATGGTAGTTTGGCCATGGGCAGCAGCCAATTATGGCATATGCTAGCTCTTGCATAATCGGGTATCATAAAGCAGTAGCGCGGTTGGTTCCGCGCTATTCTCATCAAAACCGGACGCTCGTGAGCGCCGACCATCGAACCATCTAGTTGCGAGGACTGTTCGAGTGAACGAGAAAACAAGTCTCGCGAATGTGCGCCAAAATGACGCTGGACGCATCGAAGTACATTCTCGCGCCATTGCTACTGTGGTAGCCGGGGCGGTAGTACGGTGCTACGGTGTTGTGGGCATGGCCCCGCGCAACTTACGCGATAGTGTCGCCCATGTTTTGCGACCAGAAGATCAATATAAAGGGATTGACGTTCAAGTGAGTACCGAGGCAATTACGGTCGATCTGTTTGTGATCATCGAGTATGGCACACGGATTGCCACAGTTGCCCGTAATATTATGGAAAGTGTCCAATATGCAGTGGTGCATGCACTCGGCGAGGCCAATATCACAGTCAATGTGCATGTCCAAGGCTTGCGGATCGAACAAGCTGATAAAGAACCAAAAGATGCAACCGAAGGCCAGCCCAGCCGCTGGCGACGTTTTGGCGTAATGGGAGGTCTGCGTGGACAGCGCACCGAAGAATCAAATTGATGGCACGCGGCTGTTGGCGGTATTCCGCGCAGCCGCCGCATGGTTTAGCCAGAATGTGGCGACTGTCAACGCCCTAAATGTGTTTCCTGTGCCCGATGGCGATACCGGAACCAACATGAACCTTACGCTGACAGCCGCCCTCAAGGATGTTCAGAATGATGCCTCGGTCGCCGTGGTGGCGGAACGGGTCTATCGCGGGGCTTTGATGGGCGCTCGTGGTAACTCGGGCGTGATTCTTTCGCAAATTCTGCGCGGGCTTTCGCAAGGCATGGTCGGCCAGCAGGTTTGTACGCCTGAAATTCTGGTAACTGCGCTCGAACAAGCCGCTACCACTGCCTACAAAGCGGTGATCAAGCCAGTCGAGGGCACGATGCTTACCGTTATTCGCGAAACCAGCGAAGCCGCTCGCGCCGGATTTCAGCCCGAAATGAATTGGCATGAAGTACTGGATTTAATTGTTAAAGGTGCGCGAGTTTCGGTCGATAATACGCCCAACCTCATGAAAATGTTACGTGATGCTGGCGTAGTTGATGCTGGCGGCGAGGGCTTGTATCTGCTCTTTGAAGGCGCACGCGCTTTTGCCCGTGGCGAACAACTCGAACAACGAGTTGCACCCGTCGATCAGTTGGCGATGGCGTTTGACGACATTCATAGCGATGATGATTTTGGCTATTGCACCAACTTTATGATCCAAGGCGAAAATATCCCTTACGAAGATGTGCGCAACACGATTGCCGAAATGGGCACATCGGTGGTGGCGGTCGGCGATGAGCGCTTGGTCAAGGTGCACTTGCACACGTTGCGGCCTGGCGATGCGCTCAATTATGCCGTGCAATGGGGCAGCCTTGGGGCAATCGAAATCACCAATATGGATAAACAGCGCAGCGATCTGCATGCGGCCCAAGCGCAACAAGCCAGCCAACCAGCCCGCGTCAAGCTCGACGAGCCAGTCAGCGATGTTGGGGTGGTCGCAGTTGCACCAGGTCAAGGCTTCCGTGTGCTGTTCGAATCATTAAATGTGGGCGAGGTGGTCACTGGCGGTCAAACCATGAATCCTTCGATTCAAGATTTGGTCACGGCGATCGATAAGTTGCCACAGCCAGAGGTGATCGTGTTGCCCAATAATAGCAACGTGATTTTGGCAGCGCAACAAGCCCAACAAGTAACCAATAAAGTTGTGCATGTGATTCCAACCAAAACCGTGCCTCAAGGTATGGCGGCAATGTTTGCCTTTAATTATGCGGTTGGCGCAAGCGATAATGTGCAGGCCATGAGCCGCGCGATCAAAGATATTACCACGGCAGAAATTACCACCGCCGTGCGCGATGCTACGGTTAATGATGTTGAAGTGCGCGACGGCCAAACGATTGGCTTGCTCAATGGCGCACTGGTTGAATCTGGCGATCAGCCCGACGAAGTGATTGATCGCATTCTAGCACGGATGGATTTAGACGATCATGAGATCGTTACCATCTATTATGGCGAACAATGTTCGGCGGAACAGGCTGAAGCACTAGCCCACAAAATCAATGCGACCTACCCGGCGCTTGATGTTGAGGTGCAAAACGGCGGACAACCATTTTATGATTACATTCTCTCTGCGGAGTGATACACAGCCCCGTTTCTGACGGCGCGATGGAGATATGTTGGGTTATGGCGCGAGTAAAGATTATTACCGATAGCACTGCTGATATTCCACCAGCACTTGCACAAGAGCTGAATATCACCGTTATTCCTATCTATGTGCATTTTGGTGATCAGACGTTGCGAGCTGGAATCGACATTAGCAACGAGCAGTTTTATCGGCGGATGGCCGAGGGTGGGCCGTATCCTTATACGACCGCACCAGCACCAGGAGTGTTTGAACAGTATTATCGTCAATTTTCCCGTGAATATGACGGGGTATTTTCAATTCACTTGTCGAATCGATTCGGTGGCGTGGTTAAATCGGCGACGATTGCCCGCGATAAATTGCCAGCTTCGCTGACCCGCGTTGAGGTGATTGATAGTACCTCGACTTCGCTGGGCTTGGGCATGGTGGCAATCGCCGCAGCGCGGGCAGCGCTCGACGGAGCCTCAATTGATGAAGTGCATCGCGTTGTCATGCAAACTATTCAATTGACTCATGTGGTGTTTTTTGTTGATTCAATTGATTATCTCGAACGCAGCGGACGGTTATCCCAAGCCTCAGCCATGCTTGGCTCAATGCAACGGATCAAGCCGTTGTTGATTCTTGATGATGGTGAAATTGTGCCCTACGATCGCACCCGCACCCGAGCCAAAGCGATCGAAGGCTTATTTACCTTTATTGAAGATTTCCCCAAGGTCGAACAAGTAGCAATTATGCATAGCACCACGCCCGATGATGTTGAGAAATTGCTCGAAAAGATCGATCCAATCTATCCGCGTGATCAAGTTATGATTGTGGAATATGGGCCGGCACTTGGGGCGCACCTTGGGCCAAATGCCATGGGTGTGGTGGTCTACGAAGGCATGGAATAGCCCAGCGCCGAATCTGCCCAGCAATCAACCCTTGAATAAACCAAAAGCAACACCCCACGCAGCGCCATTTTCGGCTATTATACGGCTGCGTGGGGTAGCTATTCCCTAAACGAGCAATGCTTTGCCAATTGGCCGAATGTTGCTCGTAAGAATGTGGCTGGAATAATGCCAGAAGGAGGCCAAGTGGCGATTATTGTAACCGACAGCACTGCTGATATTCCCGCTGGTTTGGCAGCAGAAAACGACATTCATGTGATTCCATTGACGGTTAATTTCGATGCCGAATCGTTTGCCGATGGCGTGGAAATTACCCATGATCAATTTTATGCCCGCCTGGTTGAAAGCAATAATTTGCCGACAACCTCGCAGCCCTCAGTTGGTGCGTTCGAGCAATTGTATCGGGCAATTGGCAACGATGAGCCAATTATCTCGATTCATATTGCTGGCAAATTGAGCGGCACAATTCGCTCAGCCCAGCAAGCAGCCGAATTATTGCCCGATTTTGATATTCGGGTGATCGATGTGCAAAGCACCACTATGTCGCAAGGTTGGGCTGCCTTATTAGCTGCTCGCGCCGCCAAAGAAGGCAAATCGGCTGACGAAATTGTGGCCTTAGTGCATAGTATCGTCGAGCGCACCCGCTTGTTGGCAGCCTTGGATACCTTGCGCTACCTCGAAAAAGGTGGCCGCATTGGCAAAACCCGCGCTTTACTTGGTACCTTGCTCAATGTTAAGCCGATTATCGATGTGCGTGATGGCGAGGTAAAACCGTTCGAGCAAGTGCGCAGCAAGAAAAAAGCTGTGGCCCGCTTGATCGAAGAAGCTCGCAGCATGGCTCCGTTTGAAGAATTAGCGGTGCTGTATTCGCGTAACGAAGCTGAAGCCCGCGAATTTGCCCAAAGCCTCAACGAGATTTTCCCCGCCGATCGAATTGTGTTGGCCGAAATTGGCGCGGTCGTGGGCACTCACATTGGCCCAGGTGCGCTCGGCTTCACAGGTGTGCGCAAAAATAAATAGGCTATTAGCTATTGGCTTTCGATCAATCATCAACCTATCACCATGGATTCCGCGAGCCAATAGCCTTTATTGCTTCAACCTGCTCACAACAGCCCAACTATTGCCACATTAATGGCGAAATACGCGATGAATATGGTCAATCGCTTGGGCTGTGCCGTATTCTTGCTGAATTTGGCTGCCAAGCTGGGCTGCTTGTTCACGAATTGCGGTTTGGGTTGTTACCTGATTGATCGCTGCTGTCAGCCGATCGACCGTGATTTGCGAACGTGCGATGGGTGCAGTGCCCACGCCTAGCTCAGCCACCCGTCGCCCCCAGAAAGTCTGATCGAAGGCAAAGGGCACAACGATTGACGGTCGGCCACTGCGTAAGGCTGCGCCAGTGGTGCCAGCACCGCCATGATGCACAATTGCCGCTGTTTGCGGGAAAAGCCATTGATGCGGCACGCTTTCAACAAAGCATAAGTGATCGCTTGGCGCTGAGGTTTCGGCTAATGCACCCCAACCGCCAGCCAAAATTCCCCGTTGGCCAGAGCGAGCTAAGGCTTCTTTCACAATGCTGGTTAATTGTTGTGGATCACCGCCCATCATACTGCCAAAGCCGATATAAATTGGAGCCGGCCCAGCTGCCAGAAAGGCGCATAGCTCAGCTGGTGGCGACCAATCGGCTGGTGCTGGCAGAAACCAAAAGCCTGTGACCTGATGTTGCTTGGCCCAATCGTTTGGCCTTGGCATAACATAGTCACTATAGGCGTGTAGCCGCAACGGAACCTGCTCGCGGATTTTGCCAAACGGGCTGGTAAAGCCATAGGATGGTAAGCCAAGCACATGGCTGCGAACTCGATTAACCGTAGGCCGAAAGATCTGCCAAAAAATCTGCTCAAAACCAAGATGCGTGAGATAGTTGGCGAATCCGCCAAGTTGGAGCCACGCCGGGGCAATTGGCGAGGGATAGGCGCGGGTGGGGGTTAGCGGTTGGAGCACTGCTTCAATAAATGGAACCCCCAGTCGTTCAGCAAAACTAGCAGTCTGGGGGCCAGTCCCAAGAATCAGATCGGTTCCTTGACAGGCTTGCAATGTTTCTTGGGCAATTCCTTCAATCAATTCGTTTAGTTCGTTACGCAGGCTTTTGAGCAGCCCTATCACATTGCGCGAGCCAGATAAGCTAGCGATGCGTTCACGTAAATAGGCTTGAATATCAACTCCAACCGAAACGAACGGCACGCCTGCATCGTGGCTTAGCGCAGCAAAATTGGCTGGGCCAATCAGTTGAACTTGATGCCCTACATGGCGTAATGCCCGTGCAATCGCTACAAATGGTTGAACATCGCCGCGCGAACCATAACTGATGATGCTAATATCCATGAGCACCCCCTCATACGCCAGCCCTAAACGAAAACTGTTCGTCTAGTGACTATGTTATAAATATCACAATCTATAGCTAGCGTCAAGGAACATGAATTTGATTACTTTTTTGGTTCGTGCTTGAGGAAAATCGCCTAAAACCACAAACGGCTCGCATAATGGAGCCACTTGTAGACGAGCAGATCGAATATTCTGGTGCAGTTGCCACCAAATGCTGTGAGGATGTTGGATGTGATTAGTATTCTAGGTTGGGCGGTTTGCTTCACCTAACATCTTCACGACGGCTGGGTCGCGGTGGTCAAAGAAGCTGCTAGTTTTTGTATCCAATGTGCTAATCGCCGCCATTTCTTCTGGGCTAAGGGTAATATCGAACACGTTGAAGTTTTCTTCCATGCGTTCTTTGCGTACCGATTTGGGAATTGCCACAACCCCACGTTGAGTTAACCAGCGCAGAATCACCTGTGCAACAGTTTTTTGATGGGTAGCGGCAATACCTGCTAGTAGCTCATTCTGGAAAATAGCATGTTTACCTTCAGCAAATGGCCCCCACGACTCAATCTGTACACCCTGCTGCTGTAAGAACTGTTGAGTATCGATTTGCTGCTGGAATGGATGCGTTTCAATCTGGTTGACCGCAGGCGGAACTTGGTTATGAACGATCAAATCCATTACCCGATCGGGGTGAAAATTGCTGACCCCAATGGCGCGAATCCGGCCTGCCTGATATAACTCTTCCATAGCCCGCCACGCACCATAAATATCTCCGTATGGTTGGTGAATCAAATACAGGTCGAGATAATCGAGGCCTAAGCGTTGGAGCGAACGCTCAAAAGCAGCTTTGGTCTGCTCGTAGCCCGTGTCCTGAATCCACAGCTTGGTTGTCACGAATAGATCTTCGCGGGCCACACCACTTCGGGCGATCGCGGCTCCAACCGCTGCTTCATTGCCATAGACGGCAGCAGTGTCAATTAGCCGATAGCCCGTCTGAATCGCATCACTAACGGCGCGTTCGCATTCCGCTGCATCGGTAATCTGAAACACACCAAACCCGAGGATCGGCATTGCAATACCCGCATTTAAGCTCACTGTTGGGATGATTGTCATAAGCGATACTCCTTAGCTATTGAAAAAGCACGAATCGCGCCTACTTGTCCGATTCTCTAGAGCGCTGGATCAGCCTACTTCGTGCCATAACTAAGTATAGGCGTATACAAGCTGCATATGGTATGATGATTGTCGTCAATTATTGGACAATTCTCCAGACTATACCTAAAAGATAGAAGCCACACAGCGAGGTGTAATTATGCCGATGACTCAAGAACACCAAACTGCTTGGGAGCGCCAGCATAGGGCTGCCAACTACGCTGAGATCAGCACACGGATCGCCCACATTCTTCCATCCGATGGAATGATTGAACCGCTGCCTGGAGTACATGTCTACCGTGTTTCTGGCCCAACGGAGCCAATTCATGGGGTAACTGTTCCTGCCTTTTGCGTGATTGTTCAAGGGCGGAAGATGGTGCTATTAGCTGCCGACCAGTATCACTATGATCCAGCCCACTACTTGCTCACCACGGCGGCGCTGCCCGTCGTTGGTCAAATTACGGAGGCCACGCCAGAAGCACCATATCTGAGTCTTCGGTTTGCACTGTCCCCAGCTCTTATTAGCTCGGTTATGGCCGAGGTGGGAGTAACGCCGGTAGCAAGTCAAGCATCGGTGCGAGCACTTGCAGTAAGTTCGCTGGATGGAGAATTTATGGATGTGGTGGTACGGCTTGTCCGGTTATTCAATAGCTCTCGCGACGCGCAGGTTTTGGGGCCGCTGATTATGCGGGAACTGGTTTATCGGCTCTTGATGAGCGAACAAGGTATGCGGCTGCGTCAGATTGCAATCATCGGAGGAGCGGAACATCGGATCATGGGTGCGCTTGCCCAAATTCAGCGTGATTTTCATCAGCCGCTTAGGATTCCTGATCTAGCACAGGCAGTAGGAATGAGTGTCTCTGGGTTCCACAGCCACTTTAAGGCGGTGACCGCGATGAGTCCAGGTCAGTATCAGCAGCAGTTGCGTCTACAAGAGGCTCGGCGCTTATTATTGAGCGAAGATCTTGATGCAGCAAGTGTAGGTGCTCGGGTAGGCTATGATGATGCCGCATACTTTACCCGTGCCTACAAACGCCTTTTTGGAGCGCCGCCAATACGCGATGCGACGCGGATGCGTGCGGTTGTTATGGCTGGTGGTTAGTAATGAGATTTTGTTCTTGCTGAAAACCAAGTATCGAGGGTTATGGTTCTAAAACCACAAACGGCTCGCATAATGGAGCCGCTTGTGGGAGAGAAGAGAGAGGAGAAGGTTTGATTTAATTATAGCTATCTCGGCGAGATTGTCAAATTAGAGAAGTGTTAACGAGCTTAAGCTGGCAAGCTATAGTGTTGGGCAATTAACTGTTGATACTGCTGCCACTCGGTTTGCCAGTGCTGCGCATCCCAGCCCAATTCTTCAGTGCAAATTGCTTGAATTTGAGCCTGATATTCCGCTGCGCCATGGGGCAACAAGAGGCCTAAACGGCTGCGCCGCAACAGCAAATCACCTAAATTGGTCACGGCTTCATATCGTGCTGCCCAACGGATTTCGGCCCACAAACTTGGCAAGTCGGCGATTGAACAAAACTCATGGTTGGGTAATTCTTGCAGCATCAAGGGTGCTTCGGCAGCATAACGCCCTAACAAGCGTTGTTTGATGCGTGGGGCTAGTGTGCCAGCCAAACTACTGGGCGCAGGATTCAATCGCGGGGCGTTCGGCCAACGTTTAATCTGAGGCAAGCGTTGGCGTAAAAGTTTCAAGGCTTCGAGCGCAATCAAGCGAAAGGTGGTTAATTTACCACCTGTGACCGTCAATAAGCCTTGCTCTTGCCATAGCACATAATCCCGTGATTCTTTGGATGGATCGCTGGCTCCCGTATCGACCACTGGTCGCACGCCACTCCAGGTCGAAATTACATCGCTCAAACTCAAATCCAAACTTGGAAAAGCGGCTTGGGCAGCTTCAAGCAAATAGGCAACTTCAGCCGGGCTGATACTTGGCTCTTGCCATAAATCTTGCTCATGATCAAGATCAGTTGTGCCGACGATGCTCACGCCTTCCCATGGCACAAAAAAGACTGGCCGCTGATCACGAGGATGCTCCAAATTGATCGCTTGGGCGAGTGGTAATTGGGCTTGACTAAATACCAAATGGCTGCCCCGCAACGGGCGCATTTTGGCTGGCGCTTGAATCTGCTGGCGCAGTTGATCGACCCAAGCACCCGTCGCATTCACGATCGCTTTGGCCGTCAGGGTTTGCTGGCGTTGGCTGAGCTGATCGCGCACAACCACCCCGACCACTTGCTCGTTTGCACGAACTAATTGCTCAACCGCTGCATAATTTAATACCGAGGCTCCAGCGGCGGTTGCTTCACGCAAAATTCGCAAGACCAAACGGGCATCATCGGTTTGGGCATCGCTGTAGCGCAAGCCAGCCGCTAAGTTGGCATCAGCAAGGTAGGGCGCTTGTAACCGCAAATTGGCCATGCTCAGATAATGCTGTTCGCGGCGACGAGCAAGCGCATCGTAGGCCAATAAGCCAGCCTGATACACCCAGCGCTTGATTGGTTTGCCCTGCGGCAGGCCAATTAAAAAGCCCAATGGGGCAACTAAACCAGGTGCTTCATTTAAAAGCTGTTCGCGCTCAACCACCGAATCATAGGTAACCCGCACTTGGCCCTGAGCCAAATAGCGCAAACCGCCATGCACTAATTTTGATGAGCGGCTTGAGGTTCCCCAAGCAAAATCGCGGGCTTCAAGCAACAACGCTTTGAGGCCTGAGCGCGTGGCTTCGCGCACCAAACCTGCGCCGGTAATTCCACCGCCAATAATAATCACATCCCACGCTTGATCGAGCACTTGCCAAGTGGTTTCGCGCCAAGCAGCGTTCCATTGCAACTGCGGATTCATTGGCCATCCTCGTATAATTTGGCGGGATTGAGCAAGCCCTGCGGGTCGAAATGCTGGCCAAGTTGTTGTAATGCGCCAATTCCTAAGCGGCCTTTTTCAGCTTCGAGATAGGGGCGATGATCAAGCCCCACGCCATGTTGATGGCTAATCGTGCCGCCTGCGGCCACAATTGCTTGGCTTGCAGCGGTTTTCAAGGCGTGCCAACGGGCTAAAGTTGCCTGCGCATCGTTGCCTAGCCGAAAAGCATAGGTTGTGTAGATGCTTGAGCCAGTTGGGTAAAAATGTGAAAGATGGGTGAACACATGCACCTGTTCGTGCTCAGCCGCTAATCCATGGCGCAAGCTATGTTCCAATCTATTCAACAATGGCGTAACATTCTCCCATGTCGTGGCGGTTTCGACCGTATCCACGCCATAGCCCAACTCCCACAGCCGATTGCGTAGATACGGCGCACGAAAGCGCCCAGCCTGCCAAGCTTTGCCAAAGCTTTGGCCGATGTGAACGCCGCCATGCCGACGCATCAAGCTCAACACCGCTTGACGACTGAGCTTCACTTGAGCTTGGCTGCCAATAAAGCCAACCAACAGCAGACATTTTTCGCTGCCAACCCCACGCAATTTCAAAAAGCCTTCGAGCAAACCAATCACCCGCTCATGGCCAGCCAAGGCAAGGTTGGTCATGGTTTCGGTGGGCGTGCTAAGCCGCAACATGCCCAATGGTAGGTTGGCTTGGGCGATTGTTCGCGCGGCAGTTTGGGCTTGCTCCCAATTTGCAAAAAAGATCGCATGGACTACATCAAGCTCAGGAATTGGGCGGATTCGCACAGTGACTTCGGTGATAATGCCATAACGACCTTCTGAGCCAAGCAGCATTTCACGCAGGTCAGGGCCAGCCGCCGAAGCCGGAAAGGGCGCTAATTCTAACGAGCCTCGGGGTGTTTCAACCCGCCCGCCTGCCCAAAGTTGTTCAATCCGCCCAAAACCAAGCGATTGCTGGCCACTAGAGCGGGTTGCAATCCAGCCGCCCAGCGTCGAAAGCTCAAACGATTGGGGAAAATGGCCCAGCGTAAAGCCCAAAGCCCGTAATTGGGCTTCGAGATCTGGACCTTTGATTCCAGCGCCAAAGCGAGCTAGCCGCGCAGTTGGATTGATTTCCATCAGCCGATTAAGTTTGGCAAGGCTGACAGTTAAAATGGGTCGCTCGCCAGCAACGGGATTAATATGCCCCGCAACGCTGGTTCCACCGCCATAGGGAATCAGGCTAACATTGTTGTCGCTAGCCCAATCGATCAATTCGCGAACTGCTTGGCTGGATTGGGGAAACGCCACGCCATCGGGAATTTGGCCTAGCTCGCCGCTGCGGGTAGCCACCAAATCGGCGAAACTCTGACCACGAGCATGGCGAATCCGCAACTCAGGATCGGTGCTGATCAATTCGTGGTGTGGCAAGCGTGATGCTGGAACTTGGGCAACAATCTCGGCCAAACGAACATCACTGGGAGCCGTGCCAGCACCAATTAATTGCTTGAGCAAGCCTAAAATGCCGGCTTTAACCGGATACTCTTTGCTCTCGTCGCCCCAACCATTCCAACGGCGCATATTATCCCCTTTGTGTATTATTGATATTCGCGGCTAACAATTGCCAAACTTCGATGCTCTGCTGCATGGCGAATTGGCTGGCTTGGCGAGCTAAATCGGCATCGCGAGTTTGGGCAGCTTGTAACAGGGTGCGATAAAAGGCCGCCGAATGTTCGCGGGCCTGCGCTAGCTCAAAATAATCCAAGGCCATCATTTGGTAGAAGCCACGAAAGCCATTTAAAATCAAGGTATAAATTGGGTTTGTCGAAGCGATCGTTAATTGATGCTGTAATTGCCAATCGAATTGAGCGTAGGCCGCCGCGTTATCAGCCAATGGCAGGGCGGTTTGTAATAAGGCCGCAATCGCTTCGGCGTGATGTTCGATCGCCATGGCGGTGTAACTTGGCGCTAAATCGAGGCGCACCGCTAGTAGTTGCGGCACAATTTGGGCTGGCAGCTCAGTGCTATATTGCACCAAACTGCGCAATACGCCCAAGCCGCCATCATGCCAAATATTGCAAACCATTGTCGGCTTGCCTTGTTGCACGACAAGCCAGCCATCGCGAGCCAAGCGTTGAATCGCTTCGCGCAGGGTTGGCCGCGTGACTCCCAACTGGACTGCTAGCTCACGTTCGCTGGGCAGGCTGCTACCTGCGGCATAACTACCACCAATAATTCGTTTGATCAATTGTTGTTCGCAATACGATGCTGGTCGTTGTAATTCGCTCATATTCACCAACTGGTCAGACCACTTACCAGTCGAGTATAAAGAAATCTTGAGGCTATGTCAAGCAATTTAAGCGCTGTTATCGACATCTATTTATAAGCCTAGATTTTATTTCGCCACCCTTCCGTCCCTCCGCTGGAGGGAAACGCAGGGTGTTTTCATCCCCCTGCACCCCCTAAATTTGACCATTTGGATTGCAATACAATTGAAGATAGATTAAAAGTATTATTGCTATAAGGAAGAATTTCTAGGGTTGTTGGGTAAATGCTTGCACTGCATAATAAATCGCCTTGGGTGTGCCATCGGGCGCGACAAAGGTGTAGTTATCGGCATAGGTGTAGGTAAGATTGGGTAATGAAAATTGCCAAAAGCCCACAGTGTGCATCCATGGCCAGTGTTGCTCAGCCCAAGCATACGCAGCAAGCGTATTTTGCACACGGATTGGTGGTGACACGGCGTTTGGCCAACGGGCGTGATCGTTCCAGCCGCCCTCGGTGATATAAAACGGTACCTCGTAGCCCGCCGCTAGCACCAAATCGTAAATTAATTCAGTGCGCCGAAAGTTAGTAATTGTGAGATCTGGCGCTTGCTCAGCGGGATTAATCGAGCCATAGGCATGCACCGAAACTGCATCAAAGGGCGGTTTTTCAGCTAAACACAATTTAAGAAAGGTCAAATCATTGACGCTCAGTGTTTGCGGATCGATCAGGCCAGTTGGGCCACCTGGGGCAAGCCCAGCCAAGGTAATGAGCGCTTCGGGGGCAACTGCTTTGACCCGCGGATAGACAACTTTCAACAAATTAGCATAGGCCACCGGATCAGGCGCACGATCGCCCCATTCAAAGCGTAGATTTGGCTCGTTCCAAATTTGCAATACCTGCACGCCTTGCGGCACATAGCGTTGGGCAAACGCCACCACAAAATCAGCGTAGGCCGCATAGTGATCAGGGTCGAGATAGCGATCACTGGTGTTGGCAGGACGTGCCCAAGCTGGCACAAAATCCAAACGAGCGATTACGGTCAGACCTTGGCGTTGGGCATGGGCAATCAGCATATCGCTGCCCGTCCACTCGTAGCTATTGGCTGAACGTGGCTGAATCACGGCCCACGGAAACAAATCAATAATCGTGGTTGCGCCCATTTCGCGTACCTGCTGCAAGGTTCGGCGAATCGTTGGTTCATCCAAGCCCATCAAGCGGGTATGAACGCCAACGATTGGGTGCTGGGTTCGCACACTAGCAGCGGCAGGCAAATTAAAGGCTGGTGGCACACGCTGACGATATAATTGCAGCAGCGCTACACCGCAAATCACACTAATTAATACACTTTTGAGCAATAAACGGCGAGTTAAGCGCATAATTTAGGCTTTTTCACGCATAATGCGCAGGCCGCCGCTACGCATCGATTCCTTGCGCGACGTTTGAATTGCATCAACCAGCGCAAAATTACCAGCCTCTGCTAATTGCTGAACCAACTGCTCGATGCCCTTGCGATCGTAAGAAACAATCACGCTGGGATTGGAGATTTGCAATGTACCAAAGCCACGTAGCTGAATTTTACCGCCCATTTGCTCGACGAGTTCTGAAATTCGAGCACGCAAGCTTTCTCGTTGCGTTTCAAGTTCGCTGATTTGAGCTTCGACGGCAACCAGATCGTTGCAGAGGCTTTTGAGTAAAAGTTGATCGGCCGGGTTTAGCATGGACGGCTCCTTCAAAAAACTGCTTGCGCCATCGTACAAGATTCAGCGCTGCTTGCCAACTCGTGCTTGCTGCCCCAGCAAATGCTCAATCGATTGCTAGGCCATCATTGAGTAGCGGGTTGTTTTCTGGGCCTTCTGGTGCTTCGGGGCTGGAGTTGAGCGGCGGCAGTGGCCCAGCATTGATCAATTGAGTGCCACACCATGGGCAAAACCAATGATCGCGGGGCGGAGCATCGGCGATGCTCCACCAACCGCTACATGCGCCACATTGAAAATGATGTAACTGCTCAATAGAAAAGCGGGCATGGCTCATGCAACGTCCTCATCACGTAGGGTTTGGCGAATTTCGACTAACAATTGACCAAGCATATTTTTGCCTGAGCCATCAATTCCACAGCCCCAATAATAATCATTGGGTGCATTCTCGACCAGCGGCTGATCGTCGGTTGCGAGCAAAATTGCCCGAATCTCAGCGTGGCTACGGAATTTTGCCAACAAGGCGCGTCGCATCACCGCATCTTTGATCGCTTCCCAATCGCGGCGTAATGGTTGTTTGCGGCTGCGTCCCAGTCGGGCGGCAATTGCTGGCGATTTAGCTAGCCGAATGGTTGTAGCATAGTCAGTGCCAGTAAATTTTTGGGCTTGAAAATAATGCTCACTGGTGGGCCAGTAGTGGCCATCGAGCTTAAATCCATGGGCCGAAAAGTTCGAGAAGCAACCAAATTCTGCTGAAACCGCGTAAAAGTAAATAGTCATGATTGTACTCCATGCCAAAATTTGATATGCTATTTTTGCGCAATTGACACCCAATTGCCATCGGCACTCGACCGATTTAAGCTGCATCTTGCGACTGATGGCAAGCTAAACCCCAATTGCTAGACTATGGTTGAAACAAAAGATCTTTTAAAAACGTCTTAAAGCTAGCTATGATGACACAAAAAATATGATTTAACTGTGCTGTTATTGGCACTAAGGAATGCGTTATGACTCAACCATTTTATAAAATTTGCCCAACCTGTAACACCCAAACCCATCCTGATGTGATGTTTTGTACCAATTGTGGAGGTTCGTTGCAAGGCAGTCCAGTCCATGGCGCTCAAACTGTGGCCTATCAACAAAATTCTACTCCTGCCCAACCAGGCTATCAACAATATAGCCAGCCAGTTCAGCCACCACCAATGTATCAAGCCAACTATCAACAACCAATCGCCCCTTACCAACAGCCCAATCAATATCAATATCAAGTGCCTCAAGGCTATGCCTACACTGAGAAAAACAAAGTTGTCGCAGCCTTATTAGCCTTTTTCTTGGGGCCATTAGGGATTCACGGGTTTTATCTGGGCAATAGTCAGATGGGGTTAATTTTGCTCTTGTCGAACGTAGTGTTTCTGCCGTTATCCTGTTTTGGGATTGGGCTTTTGGGCTATGCCTTAACCGGAATAATCTGTTTGGTGCAAACAGTACTTTATTTAGTCGCTTCTGATGCTGAGTTTTATCAGAAGTATGTGGTTCAAAAAAGCTGGTTCTAGACAGCTTAATTGCGCTTCGGCGCTGCTAGTAGCTATCGTATGGTTTGGCTATAATTGGAGCTAGCGATATGTTGCAATGGCTATTGCAAGCTGGTCGCGGCTCCAATTATATTTTTGGGCTAAATCGTTGCTCCACCAAAGCCAATAATCCATAACAAACCAAGGCCAAGCTGGCAATGCTGATTGTGCCCGCCCAAATCATATCAGCCCGATCAAAGGTGATGCCTTGAAACAATAACTGCCCCAATCCACCAACACCAATCATTGCAGCAATTGAACTAATCGCAATACACATCATGGCGGCAATCCGCAGGCCGGCCAACATAATTGGCAAAGCTAAAGGCAATTCGACTTGCCACCAAATTTGCCAAGCATTCATGCCCAAACCTCGCGCCGCTTCAAGCACCGAGCGATCAATGCTCTTCAAGCCAACCACAATGTTGCGCACCAAAATCACTTGGGCATAGATCACCAGCGTCACGATCACGGTGGTTTTGCTCAGGCCAAACACTGCAATCAGCATAATCAGCATTGCCAAACTAGGAATTGTATAGAGCACACTCAACACGGCCATCACACCACCAGCCAGCCAACCAACCCGCACCACCAATACCCCCAGCGGCAAGGCAATCAAGCTAGCGATCAAGAGCGCGATCAGGCTGATCGTTACATGCTGGCCAAGCAATTGCCAAACCTCAGCCCGTTCAGTTAATAGATATCGGAGTCCATCAACGATGTCGTTCATGGATGACCTCAGGGTGCAAATAGGCATGAATTGCGGCTAATGAGAGCATACCAATTGGTTGATTGTGTTCAACGACCAACAATTGTTCGTCGCTGCTGGCGAGGAGTTGATTCAGCCCATCGCGCAGGTTGCGGCTACTTTCGATGCTTGCTAACGAGGAATCATAGCTTGCAGGCAGTGGTTGAAGCACATGGCGCACCTGAATTAAACTCAAACGGCGCACCAAATCATCGGCTCCCAGTAACTCAGCGACATAGTGATTAGCGGGATTACGCAATAAATTGAGCGGAGTATCGTATTGAACGATCGTGCCTTCGTGCAGAATTGCAATTTTATCAGCTAAGCGAAGCGCTTCTTCAACATCGTGAGTCACAAAAACGATAGTTTTCTGCAATTGCTGCTGAATGCGCAGCATCTCATCTTGCAAGGCCGTGCGGGTGATCGCATCGATCGCGCCAAATGGTTCATCCATCAACATCACCCCAGGATCAGCGGCCAAAGCACGGGCCAAACCAACGCGCTGGGCTTGCCCACCGGAAATTTGGGCCGGGTAGCGCTGGCGAAATTGGGCAGGATCAAGCTGAATGAGCTGGAGTAATTCGTCGATGCGGCTTTGGATTTTGGCTTTGGGCCAGCCAAGCAATTTGGGGACAACTGCGATATTCTCAGCGACCGTCATATGCGGAAAAAGCCCAACTTGCTGAATCACATAGCCAATTTGCTGGCGCAATTTCGTGGCATTAATCGACTGAATATCGACTCCATCGAGCAAAATTGTGCCGCTACTTGGCTCGATCAAGCGATTGATCATTTTCATGAGCGTGGTTTTGCCGCAGCCCGAAGGCCCAAGCAAAATCACAAATTCACCGCGATTGATTGTCAGAGAAATATCGGCGAGCGCGGCGGTTGCGGCCTTGGGGTAGATTTTACGAACATTGCGAAACTCGATTGTGCTCACGCCGATAACTCCCTGTACATTTCCCTCACCCTCGACTCATTCCATAGGTTATTAACAAGCCTCATCGATCACCACCCTTCGTCCCGCCTCAAGGCGGGAGAC
>NZ_DOPT01000059.1:217181-236490 GCF_003512625.1 Herpetosiphon sp.
TGCACCCCCTCAAGGGCAATCAGAGTCCTCATCCATTCACCGATGAACCAGTCTATCCGTGGTTCGCAGCAGAAACCTACCCTTGTAACGCAGGGGCAGGGAGATGGATTGACGTTATGCTCGAACGCTATTTCAACAAACCTTGGGTGGTTAGGAACTCTTTGGCCACATCTTCGTATTTGCGATTATTGCCGCTGACTTCAAAATTGAGCTGTTGCATGGTCGCATCGTCAAGTTTGGGAGCCAAGGCATTCAGCAATTCAGCCAATTTGGGGTTAGCATCCAAAACGCTTTGGCGCACCAACGGAGCGATTTGGTAGGGCGGGAACATGTTGCGATCATCTTTGAGCACGACCAAGCCATAATTGGCAATTTCGCCGTCCGTGCCAAAGGCCACCACCACATCGGCATTGCCTTCGACCAAGCCCTTGTATTTGAGGCCTGGATCGACTGGTACATATTCCTTGAGTTCGAAGTTGCCATACTTGGCTTGAATGCCAGGCAAGCCATCTTCTCGTTCTTGGAACTCGGGTGGGCCGATCATGCGCAGTTCGCCGGCTTTGGCGGCCATGTCGGAGATTGTGATGATGCCAAATTTCTGAGCACCTTCTTTGGTCATGGCCAAGGCTTGGGTATTATTCATTGGCGCAGGGTCGAGCCATGCAATTTGATATTTCTCGGCATAGCCTTTTTTGACCGTTTCATAGACCGCTTTGGGATCGGTTTGGGTTGGCAATTTGAGTACAGTCAACAAGCCAGTGCCAGTGTACTCAGGATAAATATCGATCTCGCCTTTTTCCATGGCAGCTTGGGCTACATCGGTTGCGCCTAAGCCAATTTTGCGCTCAACTTTGTAGCCTGCTTGTTCCAACAAGAGGGCATACATTTCGCCCACAATAAACTGTTCGGTAAAATTCTTCGAGGCAATCCGAATTACTTGATTGCTACTTGGGGCGGGATTTGGGTCGCTACTGGGAGCTGTCGTGCTGCTGGCTGCATCATCGCCACAAGCGGCTAAAATGGTCATCAAGAGCGTGAGCAACACGGTTAGCTGGATGAAACGTCGCATGAATCCTCCTATCCAACAAGCTTAAAACTGTGGTGGTTGCACCCATCGCAACAGCCCGGCCATGACGATTTCGGCCAGAATTGCGAGCAAAGCCACCGGAATAGCGCCAACAAGCAAAATATCGACGCGGCTCATACTAAATCCTAAAGTGATAAAACTGCCTAGCCCGCCAGCTCCAATAAAGGCAGCCAAGGTGGCGCTGGCAATCACCTCAACCAAAGCGATGCGGATGCCCGAAAGAATGACAGGCGCAGCTAAAGGCAACTCGACCCGCCATAGTTGGAGCCATGCTGGCATACCCATGGCCTTGGCGGCTTCGCGCACAGCTGGGTTGAGCGTGCGAAAAGCCGTATTGGTATTGATCAAAATTGGTGGCAAAGCCAAGATTGTTAGGGCAATAATTGCCGAACGAATACTCAAGCCAAAGCCTGGGATTGCGACAAACAAAAAGAGGATGGCAAGGCTGGGAATGACCCGCAGCCCATTGGTGGTATTGATCGCAATGGCGCTAATCAGGCGTGAGCGGCTGCTCCACCAGCCAAAGGGCAAGCCTAGTAGCAGCGCAATCGCCATCGCGCTAGCAACAAGCTGCCCATGGCGATTGAGCGCGGCACTTAATCGCGCCAAATTGCGCGGCTCAAGCGCATACTCCAAGGCCTGCTGAAATTCACCCACACACATTCCTCTACGTTGGAAACCTCAAAAAGCATACCACAATTTACAGCAAAAAGTAGCTCTAAAGTGCTTGCAATAAAGCCACTAATTGATCGCGCAAATTGGATAAGCCTGCTCGAACGTCTTCAGAGCTTGGGAGTTCAACGCTCAAGGCTTGGCTCAGTTGATCGATTTGAGCTTGAATATTGCTGGCAATCTCGGGAAAGGCGGCTTCAACTGGCACGCGTAGCGCATTCCAGCCATTTTCAACTGTGCTAAATAAAGCACGGGTTTGCTCCCAATCGTTGTTACGTACCGCCTCTTCGATCCCCGACAAACGATCAACCAAATCTTGCACTGAGGTTTCACTTAATTGTTGGACTGTATCCGAGACTTGGGTGGCGATACTGCTGCCTGAGCAGCCCGCCAGCACCACCAAAAGACACAGAGCTAAAAACCAACGACGCATTTCAACACTCCTTCAGGCTAAGTTTCGTTTGTATTCTAAACGCTGTGTAAAGGGCAAGCAGCGTGCCACAACCAAAAAGCCCCTCGTTTTGGGAACGAAGGGCTTGAAGCGAGCTGGGTTTATTAGGCGATTATGGGCGTTCAGCGAGGGTAATTTGCACTTCCTGTTGTTGGTCATTACGCTCGATTGTGACCGTTACGGTATCGCCTGGTTTATATTGCAACAGCAGGCGCTGCAATGAGTGGCGTTGAGTAATTTCTTCGCCGTTGACTGCGAGAATAATATCGCCACGGCTAATGCCAGCTCGCCGAGCAGGTGTACCTTCATCAACATTGGTCACGAAAGCACCTTTATCATTGGCAATCCCCAGTTCGGCGGTTTCGGGCGAAAGCAATTCGTAGCGAATGCCTATATATGGTCGAATAACTTGGCCATTGGCAATCAAAGCATCGCTGACTTCGCGCACAATATTTGATGGGACAGCAAAACCTAGGCCTTGAGCTTCATCGATACTACCAATATCACCGCGCACAACCAACGTATTGATCCCAACAATTTCGCCTTTGAGGTTGATCAGTGGGCCGCCACTATTGCCATGGTTAATCGCTGCGTCAGTTTGAATTAGGCCTTCCATGCTATCAATTGTGCGGTCAAGAGCGCTGACCACTCCAACCGTCACACTATTTTGGAATTTACCAAGCGGACTGCCAATGGCCACGACCGTTTCGCCAGGCTGCAAACTATCCGAATCGCCTAAGGAAATTGTGGCTGGCACGGCATCGAGCACCCGAATCACGGCGATATCCGAAAAAGCATCAGTGCCGATCAACTCGGCATTGTGGCTGGTTCCATCAGAATAAATTACTTGCAAGCGACTTTGACCTTCGACCACATGATTATTGGTGATGATATAGCCATCTTCATTGATAATTGCGCCTGAACCGCTGGCCTGACCGCCAACCACCGTACTAATAATTTTTACGACTGCTGGTGAGGCCTTGGCAACGGTTTGGACAACTGCATCATTCGTGCTGGCAACAACTGGTTGCGCAGTCAGATTATCGGTCGTTTGTTGGGTGGCGCTGGTTGGCGTGACCGCCACTGCCGTTGCCGTTTGATCAACTTGGGCTAAGCGATAGCCTGCGACACCACCGACTAAACCACCACCAACCCCTGAAAGTGCGAGGGCGGCAATAATCAATCCGCCGATGCCGACGGTACGTTTGGGATTACTCATAACGACTCCTGGTTGCAGAGAGCTTGTTTTGCTGCTTGTATTGTAGCAATGTTTAGCTAAAAAGCAGGCTAATGCAGGCTAAATGGTGGTTTAGAAAATCCAAGTCAAATGCCGCTTTTGCTCATTCAGGGTTTAGCTTATACTCCATCAAATCTTCATAGGTTTATGGGTAGGCAAAAAAAATAGCCCGTGGATTGACCATGGGCTATTTGGGTAACCAATGATGAAGCCTATTCGCCTCTAACGACTAGTGGCAGATAGACCGGAATCGTCGTTGGCCCAGCCGTCACGTTTGGGGTAACGGTTGGCGTATTACTTGGCGTAACCGTAACCGTTGGCGTATTGGTTGGGGTGTTGGTTGGGGTTGCGGTTGGGGTTGCGGTTGGGGTTGCGGTTGGAGTTGCAGTTGGGGTGTTGGTTGGAGTTGCAGTTGGGGTGTTGGTTGGGGTTGCGATCACCTCATCACATGTCATAATTTGAAAATCGTCGATTGCAACGCCACCCAAATTCGTTGTAGCATTACTATCAAGGTGATATTGAACCCGAACCGATTGACCCTTGAACTCGCTAATTTCGTGTAACTGACGACTCCAAACTGTGCTTTCTTGGAAGGTCACGCTTGGATTGCCAACTGGATTGGTCATTACGGCTGACTCAAACTCATACAGGGTTTTGGTCACAGCCCCAGCACCAATTGATGCGCTATAGCGATCAGATCCAGCCGTATCCATCTGATAGCGTTGGTGCCATTGCAAATAGACTGGGCCAGCCACATTCGGAATACTGATTGATGGTGAGAAGAGATCGGCAACACTGCTAGCACTATAGGTTCCATCCAAATTAGTTTTCCAACTATTAACCCCGCTGTAACTGCCGATCAGTGGTTCGGCGATTGGTGCACCATACTCCCATGTATCGCCGGTTCCGTTGTGAGTAAAACCACCATTATTGTCCTCAAAATCGGTGCTCGTGATTGTGCTCATGCTCATACCATCGGGGCAGCTCGCGGGAGGGGCGGCACACAGCGTAATACTCCAGTTTTGGAGTGTACCACCATTGCTAGCGAGATCATCGTGAATCAACAGCGTCCAAGTGCCGGCTGAGCGACCACCGTCAAACCAATTGAGGCGATAGACAGATTCAGGAATATACTTCATCCCAGCTACAGCCGCAAAGCTGTTAATCGTGATCCCTGTTTCATCATCAAGGTCAAGATCCATCATCGTCACAAGATTTGATCCAATATCGGTAAATAGCCCACCAACATTACCATCTGGCCCTTGCAACTGGACATCGAGGTCGGGCATGTTGTTATGGGTCAATTGAATGCTTAGATCAAGATCGGCAATGATAAAGTTATCTGGAACGCTCAAAGTTGAGGTGATAAAACTGGTGGTGGTTGGAATCGTTTTGGCAACATCGGTGCTGGTGTAGGTTGTGCAGTTCGCTTGTTGCTCGGCAGGAAAGGTCGTAACATTTAATAGATAGGTTGCCTCAGCCGGAATACTGCTCGCACTTGTTGAAACAACAACATAATAGGTTCCACTATTTTTAACGGTCATAAAATGAGCCTCAGCATTCGGCGGAGCCGAAGTACTGTTATCATCAGCGAATAAAATAAGACCGTTAAATAGTCCAATACCGAGGCTTCCATTCCAATTTGTGCTATCACGTTCAGGGTTAAAGTCGATACTCGTAAAAATCGTATCGCCAGCATTTAAACAGATCAACATCAGTCGTGGCGGATAAACTACCTTCAACAGCGCCGCTGGCTGGCAACACTTGGGCTGTGCCAACAACATCATTTGGTTCTTGCTCAGCAGTGGTGGCTTCGCTAAAGATGCGTACATACAAATCGTAGTAACGAACTTGGGCGGTAGCCAAGAACGCATTGATACGAATATAATATGTACCTGTTATGGTGACCGGAACTGAGCTAATGACTGATGAAAGACTACCAAATGTTCCATCGTCATCGTCTAATTCAATGAGGCTTGTTCCATCGAGTGCATACAGGCTTAGTACGGTGTCAGTGCTGCTATGGGTTGCAGCGGAAGTCATGGTCGCGACATTCAATCGGTCGCCTGCTGCTAATTCAATCCGATACATATCAACATCACCACTCCAGATAATCCCACGAATGATCGCCCTACTCGCCATGATCGGGTTAGCCGTTGCAAGTGTATTATTACTTTCTTGTTCATTGATCCGAGCTGCACCTTGCGGCACATGCGTTTGAACAATTCGTGAGGTATTTGGATTACTGAGGGCGGCTTGAACTGGCTTGAAAGCCCGCAAACTACCAGTTAACCCAAGTACGACAAGCATAAGGCCGATAAACCCAATCCTGAAACGCATACAAGCCTCCTACAATCAAGGTTTTATCGAAGCAATGAGCGGGGATTGGGCTAGCATAGGCGCGACAACATCCAAATACAAGGGTGAGTTTAGTGCTGTTAATACGGGCAGCCCGTGGATTAACCACGGGCTGCGATTTTAGCGACGCGATACATTTATTCGCCTTTACTAACCAACGGCAGATAAACTGGAATCGTCGTTGGCCCAGCCGTCACGCTTGGGGTAACGATTGGTGTATTACTTGGCGTAACCGTAACCGTCGGCGTATTGGTTGGGGTTTCGGTGGGGGTATTGGTCGGTGTGTTAGTTGGCGTTTCGGTTGGGGTGGCCGTAGGGAGCACAACACAACCAGTTACCAGCACATCATCAATGGCGACACCCGCCAGTTCAACGCTGGAATCAGTATCCATATGGAATTGCAGTTGAATCGACTGACCCACAAAGCTACTAATATCATGCAGTTGGCGGCTCCAACCAGTGCTTGCTTGAACCGTAACCAGCGGATTGCCAACTGATTCACGCATTACGCCATCGCGATGCTGAAAGAGTACTTGGTTGCTACTACCAACAATCTGTGCTGCATAATTATCAAATGCTGCTGATTCGATTTGATAGCGTTGTTGCCATTGCACCTGAATTGGCCCAACTACACCGCTAAGATCAATGGCCGGCGACGTTAGGTTGGCATTCATTAAAGCGGGATAATTGCCAGTTAAATTGGTTTTCCAACTATTGCTCCCACTATAACTGCCCACAATTGGCGCTGAGTTTGGTTGACCATATTGCCATGGATCAGTGGTTCCGCTATGGGTAAAGCCCCCATCATTTGCTTCAAAATCGGTGCTGTAGATGGTGCTGCTAACCGTGCCATCAGGACAATCGGCGGGTGGCAGCGCAGCGCAAACCTGCAAGCCCCAATTGAGTAATGTGCCCCCATCGCCAGTTGCATCATCATAGAGCGTTAATGTCCAATTGCCTTGGGTACGTTGGCCATCAAACCAACTCATCCGATAGGCTGCCTCAGGCAAGTTGATCAATCCATTGACGCTAAGCGCTTGAAATGATGGTAAGGCTGCTTCATCATCAATAATCAGGTTCATGCTCGCTGGGGCACTAGTCGTGATTCCAATATCGCTGAATAGCCCAAGGATATTCCCATCAGGCGTAGTCAATTGCGCATCGAGATCAGGTATAAAGGTATGATCAAGCTGAATAATCAAGTCTAAATCGCCAATCAAGAGATTGTCAGGAATATTTAATCCCGACGTGATCATACCAGGATCAGGTGGAATTGTTTTATTGACATCGGTGCTCATATAGGTCTGACAATTGGCTTGCTCTTCGGCTGGGATGATCAGCACTTGTAGGATGTAGGTCGAATTATTAATTGCTGATAGGTTATCGACGCTGATTATATAATTACCAGCTTCTTTAACGGTTAATTGGGCCGATTCGGCATTGGGCGAAACCGCATTGCCATCGTTGATTGTGATGATATTTGGCCCAAATGGCCCGATCGTTACCCGCCCATTCCAGCTAATGCCATCACGTTCGGGGTCTATATCGAGGGTTGTAAACAACGTATCGCCTGGATTCAAGGCCAGCTGAAAACGATCAATATCGCCAGTTTGGCTAATAATCCCACTGACAATCCCAGCTGCTGGCAGCATTTGAGCTGGCTCATTTGGCTCTTGTTCGACAATTGGTTCGCTGGTTAAAATCCGTACATATAAATCGTAATAATAAATTTTATTCGTCGTATTGTTGGCGGTGACCTTGAGATAGTAGGTTGCAGTAGTCGTGATAATCGCTGAGCTGATAACCGAAGAACTCACGCCAAAAATCCCATCGTCATTATCAAGCTCCAAGACAGTTGTCCCATCAGGTTGATAGAGAGTCAGGATCGAATCGACAATATTTGTGGCTGAAGCCGAGGTCATAGTTGCTGCGACCACCCGTTGGACGCTAGTAAGTGGAATTGCCAAGAAATCGCTATCATTGGCAGTGATATAGCCGCGAATGACGGCTGAATCGCCAATGATTGGCTGGGCCATGGCAGGAGTATCGTTTGATTCTTGTTCGCTAATCCGCGCAAATCCTTGAGGAGTATTAAGTTGGTGGGCTGCGAGATTTTGAGGGGCGTTGGGTACTGCTTGAACGCTGGTTAAACTACGCAAGCCGCCCGTTAATCCGAGCAGGGCGATCATAAGACCGATAAACCCAATCCGTAAACGCATACGAACCTCCTACAATCAAGGTTTTATCGAAGCGATGAGCGGGGCTTGAGTTAGCGTAGGCTATAGGGTGAGCAAACACAAGGGGCAGTTTGGTGCTGTTAACGAGTACAGCCCGTGGTTAAGCCACGGGCTGCATTATTAGGCAAGGGCTGATCTATTGGTCTTTACCGACTAATGGCATATAAACCGGAATCATGGTTGGCCCAGCGGTCACGCTTGGGGTAACGGTTGGCGTGTTACTTGGGGTAACCGTAGCCGTCGGCGTATTGCTTGGGGTAATCGTGATAATCGGTGTATTGGTTGGCGTGTTAGTTGGCGTGTTGGTTGGTGTGTTAGTTGGCGTGTTGGTTGGTGTGCTGGTAGCGGTTGGTGCTTCGGTTGGGGTCGCGGTTGCTGCCACACCGTCACAGGCCATAATTTGGAAATCGTCGATCGCGATACCACCCAATTGAACCGAACTATCAGTATCTAGGTGATACAAGGCCTGGATTGATTGACCCTTGAACTCGCTAATATCGTAGAGCTGGCGACTCCAAACTGTGCTTTCTTGGAAGGTTACGCTTGGGTTACCAACTGCATTGGTCATGGTTGCTGCATCAAATTCATACAAGGTTTTGGTCACAACGCCTGTACCAACCGAGGCCGTGTAATGATCAAAATTAGCACTTTCCATCTGGTAGCGTTGTTGCCATTGGATGTAGACAGGGCCAGTCACATTGGGAATACTAATTGATGGCGAGAAGAGATTGGCAATACTACTGACCGAATAAGTTCCGTCAAGGTTGGTCTTCCAGCTATTAGCCCCACTATAGCTACCGATCAATGGAGCAGCGCTTGGTGCGCCATATTCCCATGAATCAGCAGTTCCGCTATGGGTAAAGCCACCATCATTGGCTTCAAAATCAGTGCTCGTGATTGTGCTCATGCTCATACCATCGGGGCAGCTTGCTGGTGGCGCGGCACACAGCGTGATGCTCCAATTTTGCAATGTTCCACCGTTGGCAGCAGTATCATCGTGAATCAAGAGAGTCCAGGTGCCAGCCGATCGCCCACCATCGAACCAATCGAGGCGATAATTCAACTCTGGAATATAACGGATGCCCGAGACAATCGCGAAAAGTCCAATTGGAATTGCGGCTTCATCATCAAGATCGATATTCATCGTGGTCTGGGTATTATTGCTAATATCGGTAAATAGCCCTCCAACATTGCCATCTGGCCCTTGGAGTTGAACATCGAGGTCGGGCATATTGGTATGAGTCAGTTCGATACTGACATCAAGATCAGCGATGATAAAGTTGTCGGGAACAGTCAAGGTTGAGGTAATAAAGCTGGTAGTCGTTGGGATGGTCTTGGCAACATCAGCGCTGGTGTAGGTTGTACAATTGGCTTGCTGCTCGGCAGGGAACACTGTGACACCCAACAAATAG
This sequence comes from Herpetosiphon sp., assembly GCF_003512625.1. Lineage (NCBI taxonomy): Bacteria > Bacillati > Chloroflexota > Chloroflexia > Herpetosiphonales > Herpetosiphonaceae > Herpetosiphon > Herpetosiphon sp. The sequence goes on from NZ_DOPT01000059.1 coordinate 226,636, forward strand.
GTTGCTTCAGCCGGAATACTTGCAGCCGTCGTTGAGGCCAGCACATAGTAGGTACCACTCGTCTTGACGGTCATAAAATGGGCTTCAGCATTTGGTGAGACTACACTGGTATCATCAACAACTAAAGTAAAGCCATTAAACGCGCCGATCCCAAGTCGTCCGTTCCAAACAATGCCATCGCGCTCAGGGTTGAGGTCGAGGCTGGTAAAGATCGTATCACCAGCATTCAAGTTAAGCTGGTAGTAATCGAGGTCGGTTGTAGCCGATAAGACCCCCGAAATTGTGCCGCTGGTAGGCAACACTTGGGCGGTTGTCAAAAGATCATTTGGCTCTGTTTCAGCAGTGGCGGCTTCGCTCAACACCCGCACATAGAAGTCGTAGTAGCGAACTTGGTTGGTACTAGTACTACTTAACCGCAGATAGTAGGTAGCGGTTTGGGTCACCGGAGCCGAACTAATCACCGAGGCATTGCCGCCAAGTGAGCCATCGTTATCATCGGTTTCAATCACGGTTGTACCATCAGGCGCAAAAAAGGTTAATACCGTATCGTTGTTGCCAGAGGCTGAAGCCGCGCTCATGGTTGCAGCGGTCAGGCGATCGCCAGCGGCTAATTCAATGCTATAGAAGTCAACATCACCATTCCAGATATTCCCGCGAATTAGGGTACTGCTGGACATGATCGCGTTGGCGGTGGCAGTCGTATTGTTGCTTTCCTGTTCTTTAACGCGGACTGCCCCCTGCGGGACATTCGCTTGAGCAATTTGAGCGGTAGTTGGATTACTTGGGGCAGCTTGAACTGGCTTGAAAGCCCGTAAACTACCAGTTAACCCAAGTAAAGCGATCATGAGGCCGATAAACCCAATCCGTAGACGCATGCAAACCTCCTAAAACAAGGCTTTTGCTGGGGCAATAATGAAGGTGGGATTGAGTTAGGATAGGCTACTTTTTAACCAATTGCAAGGGTGAATTTAGGGGCATTGCGCCAGCCTAGGCATCCCCAGACTGGCGCAATTGGTTTAATTATCTTTACTGACTAAAGGCAGATAGACCGGGATTAAGCTTGGATCTGCCGTTACACTTGGTGTACTCGTTGGGGTGATACTTGGTGTTTCAGTCGCGGTTGGCGTTTCGGTCTGGGTCGGCGTTGCGGTCGCCGTTGGCGTATTGCTTGGCGTTGGCGTTTCAGTTGGCGTTAAGGTTTGGGTTGGTGTTGCGGTCGCCGTTGGCGTATTGCTTGGCGTTGGCGTATTGCTAGGAGTTGATGTTAGGGTTGGCGTGTTGCTTGGCGTTGGCGTATTCGTTGGCGTGATTTGAGCTGGATCAATACAACCAGTAATTTCCACATCATCAAGCGCAATCCCAGCAAAACTTGCTACCTCATCACTACCGAAATCCCAGGTTAAATAGAGTGAAGTGCCAGCAAAATCGCTTAGATCATGGCGTTGAAGTCCCCAACCTGTACTTTGATCAAGCGTAACCAAAGGATTTCCGAGGTTAATTTGCATTGCAGCACTTTGATGGCGAAAGAGAATCTGTTCAACTTGGGGCTTATGGGCCGTTACCTGATAAAAATCGTTAACACTATTATCAAGCTGATAGCGTTGATACCAACTTGCATAAATTGGCCCCGTAACATTGGTTAAGTCAATTTGCGGTGATAGCAATTGCATGCGGGTACTATTAGGATAATTTCCGGTTAAATTGGTATTCCAGCTATTTTCGCCGCTATACGCACCAACAATTGGTGGGCTATTACGATTACCCCAAACCCATTCTTGGTCAAATGGGCCTGGAGTAAGCCCGCCATTATCGGCCTCAAATTGGCTGCTATAAAGCACGCTGCGCGACATCCCGACTGGACAATCGCTTGGCGTGGGCATGCCACAAATCCGCAAGCCCCAACCATTTAATACACCAGCATTTTGGTCGGTATCATCATAAATCGTCAGTATCCATTGGCCTTGGGCTTGTTGTCCAGCCAACCAATCGAGGCTGCTATTCCATTTCGGACCAAAATGCGTGCCACTCAAAACGTTATACGTGCCAAGTGGTAAGGCAGCTTGTTGATCAATCACGAGATTAACGGTAGGTTGCTGCACATTGCCAATATCGGTGAAGAGGTTAATCACATTACCATCGGGGGCAGTCAGGGTTACATCCAAATCGGGCATGAAGCTATGCTCTAAATTGAGCAATACATCAATATCGGCAATGTTGGCTGCTTGGGTGACGGTTAATGTCGATTGAATTATTCCAGCTTGTGGGCCAATATTCTGTGGTGCACCTGAACTCATCACGGTTTGGCAGTTGGCCTGAATAGCGGCGGGAATAATCGTAACTTGCGCCAAATAACTAGCATCCACACCGATCTCAAGTAGTGAGCCAATGCGAATTTCGTAAGTGCCAGCTTGTTGAACGGTGATCACATTGGCTTCAGCGTTGGGTGAAACACTATTACTATCGTTAGCCCGAAGATAGGTATTGTTGATCATGCCAATATCGAGAAAGCCATTCCAAGTTATGCCATCACGCTCTGGATCAAAATCAACGGTGGCAAAAATTGTGTCGCCAGGATTAACATTAAATTGATAGCGATCAAGATCGTTGGTGGTTGAAACTACCCCGCTGATTGCCGCTTGAGCATCGATGGTTTGGGCAACTTCGTCGTTAGGTTCTTGTTCGCTGGCAGTTTCGCTCAGCACTCGCACATATAAGTCGTAGGGCTGAATAACCGTGGTTGCAGTGCCACCTTCAACTTTAATCAGGTAGGTTCCGGTCAGCGTAATTGGCTGAGAACTGATCACCGAGGAACTGTTGCTCAGAATGCCATCGCTCAAATCGGTTTCGATCAGATCACTATTTACGCCATCGAAAGCATAGAGATGGATGGTTGTATCGCTGGAGGCGACGCTGGCGCTAGTAATGGTGGCCATTGCTAAACGCTGACCAGCGGTTAAATCAAGCGCAAAATAATCAACATCAGTTTGCTGAATTGAGCCGCGCACCACCAAACTGCTGCCAACCAACAGATTGGCATTGAGTGGTAAGTCGTTAAATTCTTGCTCTTGGATGCGGGAAAATCCTTGCGGAATTGTGGTTTGATCAGGGGTTTGGGACAGGGCTTGGGCTACATCCCTGGGGTTTTGCAGGGTTTTTCCAACGGTGATCATCAACAAAAGCGTGATGATTAAACCAATCCGTAATCGCATACAACCTCCAAAATCTACATCTAACCCTAACTAGTTTGCTTAGTGTACTATACGGAGCTGTTTTAGAATAGTCTCAATGAGTTGTTGTTGCTGTTCAATCGTCGGTAAAGCGCTGCTGCTCCAATCGAGGCTGAGCAAAGGGGTGGTAATGGTCGCAGTCCAGCGATCAAGCAATGTGCCAAGTTGGGCTAAATCGTCGCGCTGCGCTATTTCCAATGGGCGATTGCGCTGCTCGTAACGCTGAATAATCACATCCAAGGGGGCATCGAGCTTGATGATCAAATCGGGCTGACCAAGCCCAGCTCGCAATTCAGTATATAGACGTTGGCATAACTCAAACTCGGCAGCACTCAAATAGCCTTGATGCTGAAAATGCTGGGTAAAAACCCAAAAATCTTCATCAAGGCCGCCATCTTGGACTCCAATACCAGATTGCGCCCGAATGAATCGCTCTTGTTCAGCACGGAGTAAGAGGTAATCGAATTGGTTGGCTAAGGCATAGCGTTGCAGATTTTGGGCAAATAGTTGTTGGAATGGTCGTTCGACGTGGCTCTCTAAGGCTGCGAAAAAACGCTGATCACGGCAGAGTAGCTTGGTGAGGGTGGTTTTGCCAATGCCAGCGTTGCCCACAATAGTAATTAATTTGCCCATGATGTTGTCCTTGATTGTTGATTAACTGGTTGCTGTTGTACCCGAAACAGGCCAAAGTTGCAACTGCAAGCAACATCAGGGCAAATTCCCCAAACACTGAACTGTGGATTTGAAATGGTCGTCTACTCTCAAGCTTATTGTGGCAGCTTTGCCAACACCAAGCTATAGTCGAAAAGTCCCGTTTCTACTGCTAGAGTAGCAAGCACCACCATGCATGATGCTTGCTGATGGCTTAGATCTGACCAACCCAACCTTGATCGTTCGTCTGAAATTGGCTGGAGAGATAGGCATAGAGTTGGGGTTCAAGTGGGCCTTGTTGCAATAATGCTAAATTATGCTGCATATGTTCGAGGCTGCGCGAACCAACAATACAGCTATGGACACCTGGGGTATAGGCGGTAAACCGCAAGGCAATATCCAAAAGTCGTTCAGGGTCGAAATCAAGCTGCATGGCTTGGAGTCGTTCCCAATACACTTCAGCATAATCGCCAACTGGCCGTTGGGCAAAACGCCACGCGACGTTGGCCACTGGGCGTTTGGCAATTACACCAATTTGGCGTTGTTGGGTTTGGGGCAATACTTGGCTGATCACCCGTTGATCGGCGAGGTTCACCGAGCATTCAATCGCACCAAAATGGCCTGACTGCACCGCCCAAGCTAAGGGTGCATTATCGCCAGAATAGGCGGCAACCCGTACTTTACCTGCTTGAACCGCCCGCTCAAGTGCCTCAATCACCTCGCCTGCTCGTAAGGTCTCGACCGGGCAAGAATGAAAATGCACAATATCCAAATAATCGGTGTGCATGCGTTGCAGCGCTGCATCAATTCCGGCAGTGATGATTGGGCTGGTCCAATCGTCGTAGCCCTCGATGCCATAGCCAATTTTGGTTGAAAGCACAAACTCATGACGACGTTGCTGGAGATGTCGCCCGATCCGCTCTTCGGAAAGGCCATAGCCGCGTGCTGTATCAATTAAGTTAATCCCTAAATCGAGCAAGCCATGCAGCAACTTGGCTGCTTCAGCTTCAGTTAATTCGTTTCCACCAATATGGCCAGCGCCAAAGCCTAGCGCTGAAACCTGCAAACCAGTTGAGCCAAATTCGCGCAGCAACGGAAAGTTCATCGGATTCCTATTCAACCAAGCATCTCAGCATGGAGATCCTTGGTGCAATTGGCTTCAATTAACGATTCAGCCATTCAGGGGCTGGGGTGAGTTCATCGGACGGGCGTGGCCCAGGGTCGGGCAAGCCCGATGCGCTCAAGGTTTGTAAAGGTTGAAGCTGCATATCGTGTTCGCAGAGAATTTGGCATGCCAAACGCACCCCAGTGAGCTTGGCCTCGGCCAATTTAAACGATTCAGCCTTGGTGATCGCTTGGGGTTCGCCAGTCTGAAACTCAACTCGACAGGTTGTGCAACGGGCATTGCCGCCACAGCGATGTAAAATATCCACACCATGATCTTCAAGAGCATTGACTAAGCGTGTGCCACTAGCAACCTCAAACGCAGCTTGCGAACCGACGGTAATCTTTGGCATACTCCACCTCCTAGAATTTGTGGAAATCGTTAACCCAAATTAATCAAATGCTCCAGCGTCGAGCAATTGTTGCAATTGATTGACCACCAACGCTAATAAGGGTTGTTGAATACTGGCTGGTTCGTGGGTACGTTGTAGTTGCACAACTGGGGCTGCGGTGCGTCGCGCCAAGCCAGCAGTCCGTTGATCATCGGCCAGCAAAATGGTATTGCCTAGTTCATCGGCAGTTAGGGCTGGCAACCCCGCCGCCAAAGCCTGAGTTTCAGGCAAATCGCTAATGCCAAGTACCACCCCCATCGTGCAGCGATTAAAGGCTAAACCACGCTCGACAGCATCGCTATGATCCAAAGCAATCACAAAGATTTCAGCCTTGGGCTGGAGAAATGCTTGGCGCACGCTAGCAAAATCGCCCTTAACAATATGCATAACCTGTTGCCAACCAGCCGCAGTTAATCCTTGGGCAATCTGGGCTGCGGCAATTTCAGCCCCAACCCCACCAATCGCAATCAAAGGCACGCTACGAATTTGCTCCCATGGCGGGTTGATCGCAAAGCCAAGGCTTAGCTGCGCCGGATCAAACTGCCAACCACCACTGCCGGTGCCGATTTGGAGCATGCCATCACCAACCGCGATCACAGGCAGAACCCGCCCTTGAGCTTCGGCCCGTAATTGCAACAACGGCAACACCGGATCAATCCGCATGCGCTGACGACGCAGATCAAACAAGGCATCGTCGTGGTTCCAATCTTCGTCTTGGCGTTCGCCGGCCAGTATATCTTCGACCGCATGCTGCAAGATAGCCGCACCAAGTTGGGGATGATTGCAGGTAAAACTCAGGCTTAATAGCCATTGGTCGTCAATCGGCTCGATTTTCATGCGCAGATAGCCAATGATTAAGCCAACTGCCTGCGCCCAAGTTTTGAGCTGACGACCAAGTTCATCGCGCAGATCGTGGCTAACTTGCAAGCTTGCAGCGACCCCAGCCTGAGGGTAATAGATATTTGGGCCTTCTAAAACGCGAACATGTTCAATTGTGATTGGCATGAATTAATTACTCCAAGCCTTGACCCCATTGCTGGTTTGTGTGGGTCGGGCTGTATTCTAGGGAATTGTGATCACGACTTTACCAAATTGCTCGGCTGATTCGAGATAGCGTTGAGCTGCCTGAATTTCGCTGAGTGGAAACACCTTGTCGATCAATGGTTGAAAACGGCGTTCCCAAAATACCAAGCGCATAATCGTATTAAATTCTCGATTATTGGCCATGGTCGAGCCAATCAGGTTAAATTGTCGCCAAAAAAGTTTACGAATATCGATATTGACGATTGGTCCGGTAGTTGCTCCATAGGTTACGACCGTGCCGCCTTTAGCAACGCTGCGTAACGAGCTTTCCCATGTGGCGGCTCCCACATTCTCCAACACTACGTCAACTCCGCGCTTATTGGTTTGTTTCCACAGTTCGCGGCCCCAATCGCCATCTGATCGTACCACGTAATCGGCCCCTAGTTCTTGGGCACGGGCCAGTTTTTCGGGCGAACGCGAGGCAGCATAGACGGTTGCTCCAGCATAACGGGCAATTTGAATTGCAGCACTGGCCACACCACCACCAGCTCCCAAAATCAGCACGCTTTGGCCGGCCCGCAACTGTGCTTGACCGATCAATGCTCGCCAAGCGGTCATCCAAACCAGCGGCACAGCGGCAGCTTGCTCAAACGCATAATCAGCAGGAATGGCGTAGAGATTGCGAGCTGGCACCGCGATATATTGAGCCAAACCACCAGTTTGGTGCTCACCGATCACGCCATAACGATCGCACAAGGTTTCTTCGCCAGCAATGCAATATTCGCAAGCGCCACACCAGATATTAGGGTTGACGACCACGCGCTGGCCTTCGCGCCAACCAGTCACGCCCTCGCCAATTGCCGCAATTTCGCCCGCAATATCGCAGCCACCAATATGCGGCATGGGCAAATTCAGGCCAGGCAAGCCCTCGCGCACAAACAGATCAAGGTGGTTCAAGGCGGCAGCCCGCACTCGCACTAAAACTTCATCTGGCCCAGCCACGGGTTCAGCCAGATCGCCATATTCTAAAACTTCTAGCCCACCATGGTGGCGAAAAAATCCAGCCTTCATCATAGCGTTCAAGCCTCCTTGCTCAAAACAATGGCTATAGTGTAATAGATATTGGCGGAGTTTTCGATCCACGAAGGGCATGAAGGCTGATATGGCTTTAGGCTTTAGGCTATGGGCTTTTGAAATATCCCCCGGTTCCAATAGCCTAGGGCCTTCAGCCGATAGCCCTATGGCCTCTGCGGTAAAAAAGCTCTATGTTCTATGCTCTATCTGTAATGGTTTGTCGCGTTAACAATGGCTAGCATTCCCTCACCCCCTAGCCCCCTCTCCCGCACGCGAGGCGAGGGGGAACCACAACTATGTTCTATGCTCTCTGTTCTAAGGCTTGTTCCCGCTCCTTAAATTGGGTTTGATAGAGTTGGGCGTACAAACCAGCTTGGGCTAGCAACTCGCTATGTGTGCCACGTTCGAGCACCCGCCCTTGATCGACGACCAAAATCAAGTCAGCCGCCAGAATCGTTGAAAGTCGGTGGGCAATCACAATGCTGGTGCGATCTTTGAGCAATGGTTGGAGTGCAGCCTGAATTAATGCTTCCGAGCGTGAATCGAGCGCCGAGGTGGCCTCGTCAAGCACCAAAATCCGCGGGTTTTTGAGAATCACACGGGCGATCGCAATCCGTTGTTTTTCGCCACCTGAGAAGCGATAACCACGTTCGCCAACCACCGTATCATAGCCATTGGGCAGGCTGGCGATCAAATCGTGGATATTGGCAGCGCGACAGGCGGCCTCTAATTCAGCATCAGTGGCATCGGGTTTGGCATAGCGCAAATTAGCCCGCAAGCTCTCGTGAAAGAGAAAGGTTTCTTGGGTGACCATGCCAATCGCTTGACCAAGGCTATCAAGCTCCAACTCGCGCACATCAATTCCATCAATCAACACGCGGCCACGACTGGGGTCGTATAAACGTGGCAACAGGTAGGTTAGGCTGGTTTTGCCCGCGCCCGATGGCCCGACCAATGCCACTAATTGGCCTGGCTTAGCGGTAAAATCAATATCGCTCAAGGCCCATTCACGGGTTGTAATTGGACTGATAACAGTGGTTTCTTGACCATCGCGCGAGCTGAGACTATTGATCTCATCGGCCTGATAGCGAAACCAAACATGCTCAAATTGCACTTCGCCGCGAATAGTTTGCAGTATTTGAGGCTGCTCAGCATCAACAATTTCTAGCGGTAAATCGAGAATTTCAAACACCCGCTCGAATGAAACCAATGATGAAGCCAATTCGACTCGCGTATTGACCAACGTAGAAATTGCGCCATACAAACCAGGCAAATATAAGGCTAAGGCAATAATATCGCCAGTGCTAAAATTATCCGAGGTGATTGCGAGATAGCCGCCAAACCAATAAACTGAGGTTACGCCAACTGCGCTGACCAAACCAACCATCACAAAAAATGAGCGCATAACCAAGGCGGTACGAATGCCTAGGTCGCGCACTTCGCCAGCATGTTGGCTAAATTTGGCGACTTCATCGTTGCGCCGCCCAAAAATCTTGACCAATAACGCGCCGCTGACATTCAAGGTTTCGCCCATCAAGCCATTCATTTCGCCGTTAGCCTGCATTTGCGAGCGGGTCAAGTTGCGCACAATGCGACCAACACGGCGGGCTGGCAGCATAAACAAGGGCAAAACCAGCAGGGCTAACAAGGTTAAACGCCATTCGATCGTCAACATAATAAACAGCGTGATGCTAACGGTAATGACATTCGTGATTAACGTGATCAGCGTGCCAGTAACCGCCCGTTGCGAACCAACCACATCGTTATTGAGCCGCGAAACCAACTCGCCCGATTTGGTGCTGGTGAAAAAACGCAAGCTCATGCGCTGCATATGGCTATACAAGGCCCGCCGCAAATCAAAAATAATTCCCTCGCCAACCAACGATGAATGGCGACGCTGCAAAATATCCAGCAAACCGCCGATCAAGGGAATTGCAACCAAGCCGACGGCTACAAGATTCAGCCGCCCTAGATTGCGCTCTGGAATCGCCACATCGATCAAATGGCGCACCAACAACGGTGTAATCCGATCCAACAAGGTTCCGATGAAAATTGTAATTAAGACCACAATGATGCCGCTGCGATAGGGTCTGGCATAACCCCATACGCGCTGCAACAACATGCGGCTGATGGTGGGTTGTTCGTCCTCATTGGCGCGAACAAACCCTCGCCAGCCTCCACCATTCATGCAAACTCCTTCTAGGTTCTATGTGTAATGGCTTATGAGGTTAACAACCAATTTTCCTGTACCCTCACCCCAACCCCTCTCCCACTGCGGCGGGCGAGGGGGGCACTCCGAGTGCGATTCCCCCTCGCCTCGCGGG